>DASPXV010000242.1:0-12201 GCA_035637115.1 Vicinamibacterales bacterium | reverse complement strand
TGTTCGGCGATGCTCAGGCACCCGCGCGTCAGCCGGCGGTGACGACTGGTGTGGTGTACGGGTACAAGGACGACGGGCTAGCGCTTATGCTCGACGTGTACCGTTCGGCCCGCCCCAACGGTGCTGGCGTCATCGCCATCGCGAGCGGCCTGTGGCAATCGAGCGTGGAGCTTGCCCAGGTTTTCGCCCAGGCCGCCCCCCCGTTGAACGAGAAGGGATTTACCGTGTTTGTCGTGAGACACGGCAGCCGGCCGAGGTATCCCTTGTCGTCGGTCGTGGCGGACATGCGGCGGTCGGTCCGCTTCATCCATCAGCATGCGAAGGAGTACGGCGTCGATCCCAACCGCATTGGCGTCTTCGGCAACAGCTCCGGGGGACACCTCGCGCTGCTGCTCGGTACGACCGGCGACTCGGGGAATCCGTCGGCCTCCGACCCCGTGCTCAGGGAATCCAGTCGGGTCGCGGCGGTCGTGGCGAACTATCCGGGGACGGATCTGGCTCGATTGGCGATGCAGCAGCCGATCCTCAACATTACCGCGGCCGAAGCGGCAGAGTTCTCACCGATTCGTTTCGTCTCTCCCAGATCAGCTCCCTCGCTCATCGCGCACGGCGACGCCGACACGACCGTCCCGATCGAGCAGGGGGAGATGATGTACGCGGCGTTGATGAAGGCGGGCGTGCCAACGTCATTCATTCCAATCAGGGGCGCGGGACACGGGTTCGAGGGCGCCGATGCCGAGCGAGCCTTTGCTGCACTGATACAGTGGTTCGAGCAGCATCTCGGGGTGCAACCGGTCGCGGACGCGGCGGCGGCTGCCGCGCGAGACGGAGACGCCGAGCTCCGCGCGGCCGAAGAACTGCGCGAGCAGCAGCGGCAGGCACGGATCGCCGAGTTACGTCAGCGATTTGTGGACGGCCCGGTGTTCGTGATGGCGTGCGGAGGCAGCGGCACCTCGAATTCTCTGGGCGCCGTGGTGATTCCCGGTGCCGGGACCGTGTACTTCAATCCCTATCGCCTGTCGGGACGCTGCGGCACGCTCGCGGCGGAGAATGGCGTGCTGGTGGCGCCCGATGGCGGCTCGCAGCGTCTGCCGGCGCCCGTACGCGGCGACGATGCGACGATCTCCGGAGACGGGTGGACGTTCAAGGCGGCGCCGGGATGGGTTATTCGCGAAGGAGCACGGCGGGGAGACTACGAAGTTGTTGAGCGTGCCTTTCCTTTCGAGATGTTCTCGCGGGTGGTTCACTGATTGAGTAGCGTCGGCTTTCCGCGTGCGATCGTCCAGACCGCAGGACGCGACTCGAAATTCCCGCTGGCCGCCGCCTTGGTCAAGGGACCGGCCGTCCCGTCGTAGCTGCGCAGGTCGCGGAGATATACGGCGGGATGCGCTCGTCCGCTAAGCGGTCGCCCTCAACAGTTCTGGCAGGTCGAAACCTTCGAAGAAAGCGAAGTCCTCTAAGGGATTTCGCCTCTGAACGGTTCAGCGCGGCGCTCTTGCCTGCGCTGACAAGTGTTTCGCCCGGAACGCCTGCGGGGTCACGCCGCGATGCCACCGCTTGAACGCACGATGGAACGCCGTCGGCTCCGAATATCCCAGCAGATACGTCACTTCGGTGATCGACAGGGTCGCGTCGCTCAGATATGTCTCGGCGGCTTGCCGCCGAGCGTCATCACGCAATGTCTCGAACGACGTTCCCAGCTCCGCGAGACGCCGCTGCAGCGTGCGTGGCGTGACCGCAAGGACACGCGCTACCGCGTCGATGCGCATGTCGCCGGTGGTCGCCTGCGTCGAGAGCACGCTGCGGACTTCGTCGCGCACGTCGCCGTCGCGCGGCTGACGCGAGTCGAGCGCCGCCGCCTGCCGCTCGAGCCAACGCCCCAGCACCGCATCCCGTCGCCGGAGCGGAACACGCATCGCCTCCCGCGCGAGCGCCCAGCCACTCCATGAGGCACGTGTCCGAACGGGGCACTTCAGGAGTCGCGCGTACTCCGCGGCATCATCCGGTTCGTGCCTGAAACTGACGTACGCCGCGTTCATGCGGCCGTCTGTCTCATTGGCGAATCGGAGCACGCTCAACGAGACCGTGAGCTCCGCTTCAAAAGGCCCAGGCGCACGTTCCACGACGACTCGGACCGGATTGGTGGAATTGGAAACCGAGACGGTAATGCTTCGGTTAACCAGTCGTAGATATCTCACCAGCCGCTCGAGACCGTGCGCAACCGTGTCCGCGCTCAGGATCAGATAGTCGAGCAGAGGATTCGCGCCGATCGGCGTGTGTATCGCCAGCTGCAACGCCAGGTTCGGCACGCGCCGCTCGTGGCAGGCGCGCGCGAACACTGCCGCGCACGCCCGGGGCGAGATGTAGGCGTCGGGATTCTCGACGTCTGCGCGCTGCAGATCCGCTCCCGCAAGCAACGCGTCCAGGTCATAGCCGAGGTGCTCGAGCGTGCGGAGCATGCCGCGGACCTCGCGCACATCGTGCGGATCGCCGGTGCGCGGCGTCAGCCGGCCGGTGTTGGCGCGTCGAGTCACTCGATTGTCGCGAGCGGTCATCGCGGAGCGGCAGTCGCCGCAGCCATCATCGCACATCAGCGCGCGGAAGGACGCGCGGCGGCACCGAGGCCCATGCAAGCCGGCGCGAACCGCGCCGCATGGACCGAGACGCTGGCGTGTCTCGGAGGACGATGATGTTGTGGAGAAGTGTGGCCGCCGGGGTCATCGCGACGCTCTCGATGGATGTGCTCAGCGTCATAGCATTGCGGCTGCAGCTGTCTGCGCCGCTACGGCCGAATCTCATTGGACGGTGGTTCGCGTTTATCGCGAGAGGGACGCTGCGTCATGCCGACATCGCCCACACACCGGGAGTGCCGCACGAGATCGCCATCGCCGCGCCAGTGCACTACGCGATCGGCATCCTATTGACAGGTGTATATGTCTGGGCGCTGTCATACGCCGGACGGTCGCCTCGAAACCTGGCGCTCGCGCTCGCGTTTGGCCTGTCCACGAACGTTCTGCCCTGGCTCCTGATGTTCCCGTCGATGGGATATGGGTTCTTCGGATCGCACGGGCCGGAGGGGACGCGTCTGTTTCTCAGCAGCCTGATGAATCATGCCTTTTTTGGCATTGGGATCTGGCTTGGCGTGATCGTGGCGGGCCTTCGGTGATGGGCTGAAGAACGCGGCGAGGTCTCATCGAAAGTTATCGAGCCGCATGAGATCAGACTCGAAGCGAACCATCTTGCTGGCCGATGCCCAGCGCCCGTTGCGGGATGCCGTCATGTACCTGAAAATTCCCGCTGTCCGAAATCCGAGCCGACCCACGCGGGCAACCCGCTGATCG
Source organism: Vicinamibacterales bacterium (assembly GCA_035637115.1). GTDB lineage: Bacteria > Acidobacteriota > Vicinamibacteria > Vicinamibacterales > 2-12-FULL-66-21 > JAICSD01. Next base: position 8,860 of record DASPXV010000242.1, on the reverse strand, counting down.
CTGAACCGGTACAGATGGATCGCGTCGGAGTCCGGCTCGCGGGTGAGGAACACGATCCCGCTGTCCGTCACCGACCACAGAAACGGTCGCACGCCGTCGACAACCGCTGCCGCTGGTCCGCCGGCGAGCGGAGCGCGCATTACGCGGGCAGTCCCGCCGATCGCTAGGCCCGCCGGATATCGATCGAGATAAAACAGGTAACGGCCATCAGAGGATTCTTGCGGCTCGAAGCCGCCGTTGCGCGTCATTTGGATGGCTTCGCCTCCGTCGCGCGAGATCCGCCAAACGTCTGGAACGACTCCTGCGCGCGTCGACGAGAAGTAGATCCAGCGCCCATCTGCCGACCACGACGGCACTCCGTCGACGGAGGCTTCGGAGGTTACCCGATGCAGATGCCCGCCATCCGTCCCGACAACATACACGTCAGTGTTGCCGTCGATCGCGGCGTCGAACGTGATCAGTGCGCCGTCCGGTGACCATCCGCCAACGGAGATCAATACGGCGTGACGGTTCGATCCGTCCCGGACGAAGGCGATGCTCTGTCCATCGGCGGACCACGCCGGACCGGACTCCGAATCCGGAGTGTCTGTCAATCGCTGCAGCGCTTCACTTCCGACGGCCTTCACGTAAATATCCGTCGGGCCCGATTCGACCTCGCCCGACCAGGCGAAGGCAACAAGGTTGCCGTCCGGGGACAACGCTGGCGGCCCCTCCACACCGGGGTACGAGGCCAAGGGAAGCAACTGGGCGGGAGCGTCCGCCGGCCTGAGTGCGCGCCATGCAAGCACCACCGCCATTACCGCTGCGACGAGTGCGACAGCGACGACGACCAATCTCGCGCGACTGGGGTTCGTGACCGGACGACTCGCTTGAAGCTCCGGGAGAACAACCTGAGGAGCCGTGTGCGTGGGTGAGGCGGAATTCGCTTCGAAGACGGGCACGTAGCTGCCCTTCGGCAGCGAGATGACGACGGGATCGGATCGGCCCTCGTAGTACTCGCGCAGTTTGTCACGGAGCCGCCTGGCGTCGACGCGAACGACCGGATCGGTCCCACCATCGAAGTCGAGACCCTTGCCGTACACCTCGTGGGCGAGGACCGCTTCTTTGAGCGTATGTCCCTGCCCGGTCAGGGTTTGTTCAACGATGAACGTGAGGAAGCGCCGCAGCTGCTGCGATCGCGAAAAGACCGCGCTGCCGAGGATTCTGTCGAGCTGAGCGCGGACAGCGGAATCCGAGAGGTCGCTTCGCGCTTGGCTGCGTGCGCCGGTTTCGGAGGGCATTGGGGCGCGCCGTGAATCGACGGAGTGTACAACAGTGCGCCGCGCCGCTTACCACCCCCGTTTCCGGAGGTAGAACACCGTAGAGATCTGGTGCCCCCCCGCGATCTGCCTCAGTCTTCTCCCGCGACGAGCCCGCTCAAGAGGGCGATCTGCGAGGTGCTCGTCGTCTCGCAAAAGTGAGGAGGCCCCATGGCTCGAACCGTCCCTCGACTTCTCGTATTGGCCCTGATAATGGCTTTCGCAACCGTCCGCGGCAGCGGCGTATCCTTTTCAAAGGGCCCTGGTCAGGCCGCGGCCGACCTGGAGCTCAATGGCAAGAAGCTGTTCGAGCGGGAGACGTTCGGAGGCAATGGGCGTACGTGCCTTACCTGCCATAGCAAGCTCACGGGAACTCTCACCCTGAACGACATCCAGCAGATCATCGATAACGCCGATCCGGACGACCGCTTCTTGATTCACGACGCCCTCGACGACGACGGTGTCGGCACGATGCGAGTCCAGGCGCACGGAACCATCCGCGTGAGCATTCCACTGCCGCCGTGGGTCAGGCTGGCGGATGACCCGAGTGCCACGCACGTCACCGTATTTCGGGGTATCCCGACGACCATGAACACGCCGGCACTCGACGCGGTTCTGAACTACGACGGACGCCCGCCCACGCTCCAGGATCAGGCGCTGGCAGCCGTCCACGACCATACCCAGAACACCGTGGAGCCGACGATCGAGCAGCTCGATGCCATTGCGGACTTCCAGCGAACGAACGCTCACTTCTTTTCCTCGGATGCGCTCAAACAGTTCGCCGCTGGTGGACCGCCGCCCGAACTGCCGCCGGGAATCACGCCGGCCGAGCAGCGAGGACGCACGTTCCTGGTCGACGTGCCCTTCGCCCCGCCGTCCAAGAACGGTGCCTGCGCCCTGTGTCACAGCGGTCCGATGCTGAACATGGTCAGCCAGGCGCATTCGACCTTCGTCGGCGGCCGTCCGCGGCCGGGAATTCGCTTCTTCGGCACGGGTGTGAATCACGTCAATGCATCCAATAACCCCGTTCGAAGGTTTGTCGTCAACGACGGTGTGAACCCGGTGGTCACCATTGAATCGCCCGACCCGGGGTTGCTGCTTCACCCCAATCCTCCGACGCCGCCGCCGACTGTCTTCCCGCGTGCCTTCTTTGCGAACCAGTTCAAGATTCCGACGCTCTGGGGCGTCAAGGACACCGCACCGTACTTCCACGACAACGGCGCGAAGACGCTGCGCGACGCCGTCGCACACTATCAGCGGTTCTTCAACTTCACGGAACAGCAGGATCCGGTTGGCTCCGCGTCCCTGGGCGGTCTCATCGTGCTGACAGACAACGACGTTGACGACATCGTCGCGTACCTGAAGCTTCTGGGCCCGAACCGGATAGATAACTAACAAAGTGGACCGGATGCGTTAGGTGACACGTGAGATGGGAGTCGGTCCTGATTCTTCCTTCCTGTTGTTTGCGTCGGTTCCGCAGGGAGGCTCAAGGAACGTGCTTGCCTTTCGGGCTTGTCCCGAGAGAGTCCCGCACCAGCCCCTCGGATTTCCACTCGGGGAACCTCACAACGTCCGACTTCAGACAGCGATCACGATGTCGGCGCTTGCGATGACCGCAGAGCCGGTCGATGACCTTCTCCTCGTTGAACTGGTTGAAGGGGGCTAAGACACCGTCCGCAGACGAGTGGGATCGATGATCCGGATGTTGCGCCGGCCCGCGTCGACGAGGCCACGCTGTTTGAAATCCCGCAGAACCGTGTTCACCGTCTCACGGGCGAGTCCGACCAGGTTGCCGAGATCGGCCTGGTTCAACCGGAGCGGCACGAGTATGCCCTCGTTATCAGGGATGCCGTAATCGGCAGCCAGATCGAGCAGCGTGTGTGCGATCCGCGCTTGAGCACTTTTGTAGAGGAGCTCCTCGATTCGCGTTCGGAACCGTTTCAAACGCAGACCCATCACCTTGGTGATCTGGTAGCCAAGCGCCGGCGTTTCCTGGGCCATTCGCACCAGCAAGTCTCGATTGAGCGCGCAGAGCACGACATCTTCATGCGCCGTGGCGAGGTGATCGCGCGGTGAGTCCTCGATCATGGCGAGCTCGCCAAAAATATCGCCAGGATAGAGAAACGCGAGGATGGTCTCTTGCTGATCGCCAGATGTCGAGATCTTGACGACCCCGACCTTGAGCAGAAAGAGCTGATCGCTGGGATCCCCCTCCAGGTAGATGCGCTGCCCGCGCTTCACCTCCAGCATGCGCGTCATGTTCATGACCATCTGCATCTGGGGCGGGGTCATCGCGTCCAGCAGGCGAAAGCGCTGGAGGTACCAGACCTTCGAGTGCGCAGGCATAGTCGCGAGTATACGCCGGGTGACCACTTCGCCAGGCTACGCCAATCCCGGCGCGCTGGCCTCAATCCGAGCCTGCAGCTTCTGCGGATGCGGGATGCCGTACAAGACCTTGCTGCGATCGATCACGAATGCCGGCGTCGCGATGAGACGGTATTCCGTCGCCAATCGATAGCCGGCATCATCGTCGATATTGCGCTCGATAATGACAATCTCAGGGTGCTCTGATGCCAACCGGTGAAGGAGCTGTCGTGCCTCCGGACAGCCGAAGCAGTGCTCGCTGTAGAACAGTTCAACCAGATGAAACACGCCTTAAACATACGGTAGGCCTTCTTCTCATACTGTGACCAGCCTCACAGCGCGCAGACATTCTGGATTCGCGGCCGCGCGCTGGGGGCCACAATGGCCGCGAGGAGGGCTGAATGAGGGTCAAGGGGACCGTCTCATGCGCGTGACGACGTATCCTGCGTTCTGGTTCGGCTGGTACGGTTTTTTTCCGAGTACCGATGTGTGGAAGAAATGACGCGCACCTTTGATCTCATCGTTATCGGATCAGGTTCAGCGGCTGGGGCCGTTGCGTCACGTTGTCGTGCGGCCGGTTGGACGGTCGCCATCATCGACAAGCAGCCGTTCGGCGGGACCTGCGCGCTGCGCGGGTGTGATCCGAAGAAGGTGCTCGTCGGAGCCGCGGCCGTGGTCGACGTTGCGCGCGCCCTATCGAGCAAAGGTGTGCGCCCAAACGGTCTCGCCATCGATTGGGCCGAGTTGATGCAATTCAAGCGGACGTTCACGGATCCATACCCGCAAAAACGCAAATCCAGCCTGGCGCACACCGGTATAGAGACCTTCGACGGCGTCGCGCGTTTCATCGGTCCGTCACGGTTGACCGTCGGTGAATCGACGCTCGAAGCCACGCGAGCGATTGTGATCGCCACCGGCGCCAAGCCCGCCGACCTGTCGATCCAAGGACGTGAACATCTCGTGACGAGCGACCAGTTTCTCGAGCTCGCATCATTGCCGCCGACGTTGACGTTCATCGGTGGTGGATATATCTCGTTCGAGTTTGCGCATGTTGCCGCTCGCGCCGGCGCCCGTGTCACCATCATTCATCGTGGAAAGCGACCGCTCGCGCGGTTCGATCCTGATCTGGTCGACCGGCTCGTCGTTCGAACAGCGGCCGCGGGCATCGACGTCCGTCTGGCAGCCGAGGTGCGGGCGATTGAGAGACTGGGCAGCCTATGCCGTGTGACATTTCGCGACGCCCAAGGTGACGCCTTCGTCGATTCCGATCTGGTCGTGCATGGAGCGGGACGAGCGCCGGATATAGGTGATCTCTCTGTGGAAACCGGAGATATCCGCGCTTCTCCCGCCGGCATCGAGGTCAATCAGTACTTGCAGAGCGTCTCGAACCCGATGGTCTGGGCGGCCGGTGATTGCGCCGCGACCAGCGGTCCGCCGTTAACTCCTGTGGCGGGGTACGAGGGGCGGATTGTGGCGACGAACCTCCTCGAAGGCCCGCATATGAGTGCGGATTACCGCGCGATCCCGAGCGTCGTGTTCACGTTGCCTACGCTCGCTGGCGTCGGCCTGTCGGAAGAGGAAGCGCGGGAACAAGCGCTCGATTTCACCACGAATCACCAGGACACGGCCTCGTGGTACTCGTCGCGGCGGGTGGGCGAGGAGTTTGCAGCGTTCAAAGTGCTCGTGGAGAACCGCACCGGCCGCATTCTCGGCGCGCATCTGCTGGGCCCGCACGCCGACGAAACGATCAACGTGTTCGCCCTGGCGATGCGGTTCGGCATCTCAGCGGACCAATTGAAGCAGATGCTCTGGGCTTATCCTACCCACACGTCCGACACGTCATACATGGTCTGAACCGTGGGCCCGCCGCTTGTTTCAGTCGTGGTTCCGATCCTCAACGATACGGAGTCGCTCGCGCGCCTTCTTCCCACGCTTCCAGCCGGTCCCGACACCGAAATTATCGTGGTGAATGGAGGCGCACTGGACTCGCGTCTTACCACACTCGTCGATCAACATCGCCACGTCTCTCTTCTGTCATCGCCGGCCGGCCGCGGACGTCAAATGAATCTCGGTGCTCTGTCCGGACGCGGTCGCTGGTTTCTCTTTCTCCACGCGGATACCCAGATCCCAGCGGAATGGTTGAAGGAGCTGCAGCGCGCCGATCGCAATCCGTCAATCGTCGCCGGCAGTTTTCAATTCCAGCTGGATTCCGGCGCCTGGCAGGCGCGCGTCATCGAGCGCGCCGTTCGATGGCGAGTTCGTTCGCTCGACCTCGCGTACGGCGATCAAGGGTTGTTCGTTCGCCGCGATGCCTTTCATGCAGTCGGCGGATATCGCGAGTGGCCGCTGATGGAAGACGTCGATCTGATTCGCCGATTACGACGGGTCGGCCGCTTGTATCACTCGCCGCTGCCGGCCGTCACCTCCGCCCGCCGCTGGGAGCGCGACGGCTGGTGGCGCCGCAGCGCTCAAAACCTCCTCCTGCAGGCGTTGTTCTTCGCAGGGGCATCGCCGGCCTGGCTGGCGCGGCGGTACCTGCGCCGCTCGAATAAGGCTACGAAAGGTCAGGCGCTGGTCGTCATGGCACGAGCGCCGTCCGACGTGCGTGGAAAGTCGCGGCTCATGCGCAGTGTTCCACGCGATCAGGTCGATTTGAAACGCGCGATTCTGCTCGATACGCTCGATGTCGCCCGGCGAGTGACGCGCGCGGACGTGTTTGTGGCATTCGAGCCTCCGGCTGCATTGGGGGAGTTCGAGGCGTTCGCAGGCGGCGTGGCGGCGCTATTTCCACAACAGGGACAGACGCTCGGCGACCGGATGCGCCACGTCTTCGCGCACGTGTTCGCTCTGGGCTACTCGAGCGCGGTGCTGATCGGGTCGGACCTCCCCACACTCCCTTCCGCACATGTGGAGCAGGCACTCGATTGCCTGTGCGACGGCCCCAGCACGATTGCGATCGGGCCAGCAGCAGACGGAGGCTATTACCTGATGGGGCTTCGCACGCTCACGCCGGAGCTCTTCGATGCGATTCCGTGGAGCACGTCAGAAGTCCTCGCGACCACGTTAAAAGCGGCTCAGAGCCTCGGCGTGTCTGTGTCGGTCGTGCCGACGTGGTACGACGTCGATGGAATCGACGATCTGCGGCGCGTCATGGCTGAGAAGACCGCCGGCAGGCGGACCCGAGCATGGATTGCCGCACACGAGGACTTCAACCAACTCCCGCACCTCAAGGGGTGAGAATGACGTCACTCTCGTCAACGCCGGCGGATTGCGCGAAGACATTTATGCCGCCTCCTCATCATCGTGACGCGATGCTGGTTGCCAGGCCTTTCACTATGCTTCCAGCTCTCCAGCCGGCCGTCTCTGTTCGTGCTCTCCGGGCTCGCCGTTGCCGGCGAGCAGACGCCATTCGCGCTGTGCGCCGAATGGGAGCTCAATGCTCTTCTTCAGCGTCACGTCCTCTGGGTCGAGGTAGGCGGGCACGCCGACGATGACGTCGCGCTGAGGCACGTTCAGCCGCAAAGTGCCATGCAGCCGGTCCCACAGCGTGAGGCCGCTCGACCAATTGGAACTTGTCTCGTCCGGAACAATTGAATGATGGATGCCATGCATTCGGGGCGTGACGAATACGCGCGCGATTACGCGCTCGACGCCGACGGGAAGTTCCACATTCGAGTGGTGAAACAGAATCGAGACGAGGAGCGCGTTCTGCCACAGCGTCAGGGCGTCTGGTGTCACGCCAATGGCGACAATCTGCGCCGCTCGCCATGGGATCGACACCGCCAGCTCGCCGAAATGAAATCGCAGTGCGGTCGACGCATCCAGATCGAGGTCGACGTGGTGCACGAGATGAAACCGCCACAGCCACGGTACTCGGTGTACGAGCACGTGCCACACGTACAGCGTGTAATCGAGCAGGACGACAGCGAGCGTGACGTGCAGCGCTCGCGGCAATTCCCACGCATAGAGGATTCCCAACCGGCGTCGCTCGACGAGACCTGCAAGCGGCTGAACGACCGGCCGCTCCAGCAGATTGACCGTCGCCGCGGCCAGGCCGGCAAACACCAGGTTGCGCGACACTCGACGGAACTTCGACTCGTGCTGATGCCGGAGCGGGCGCCGGCGCTCGAACGCTGTGAGCACCACAAATGTCCCGAGGACAACCAGACCAGCGAGCCTCCGGATGCGACTCACGGCATTCAGGCGGGCGCTGTTACGTGCCGCGGAAGCGGTCTGCCGGATGATGGTAACAAGGTCGTCAGAGCGCGCCGTGCTTCATCGACGACGAGCGGAGCGGTCGTAAAGGTGGCCGCCGCAACCTCGAATCGCTCGAACGCTTCGGCCGATGCGTCGACTTTGTCGGCGTCCAGCGCCGGCAGCGGCGGCTCAGGTATGTGGCGAATCACACCCGATTGATACAGCATGATCAAGCCCATCGATCCCGCAGCGGCCAGCGACAGGCCGATGACGCCGCGGCGGCGGCTCATTGTTTCGTCCCTGGTCTCGCGGATGGCCTTGCTGAGGTCCTCTGGCCGCATCTCGTTTCGCTACGCAAACGGGGTTCCGCTCGAGTGCAAAGCGGGTTCATGTGAGCCACTTCACAGTCACATAGTTCGAACGGAATCAATATTGGTTCAGAACATGTTTATGGTGACGACCAGCACAGCTGTGCCTGAATCATCTGCCGTAGAGTCTCTGATCGCGCCGCTCGACGTAGCGAATCAGAGACTCATCGACGCTGTGCACCCGCAGCACTGGATCAATCCTCAGCCACGCAACATCTACGATCTCGTGGTCATCGGTGGTGGGACGGCCGGGCTGGTCAGTGCCATCGGCGCAGCCGGGCTTGGCGCCCGCGTCGCGCTCATCGAACGTGGCCTTCTGGGTGGCGACTGCCTGAACGTCGGCTGTGTCCCCTCGAAAGCACTGCTGCGCTCGGCCCGCGCGATTGGCGAAGCACACCGCGCGGCGACGCTCGGCATACGCGTCGGCGCGCCTGAGGCGGATTTTGATGCGGTCATGCGACGCATGCGCGAGCGGCGCGCGGACATCAGCCCGCATGATTCGGCCGAGCGGCTGCGCCAATCCGGCGTCGACGTGTTCTTCGGCCAGGGCCGCTTCACGAGCGGCCGAACGGTCGCCGTTGACGGTCAAACCCTGCGATTCAATCGCGCCGTTATTGCGACCGGCGGCCGGCC
>DASPXV010000241.1:0-10460 GCA_035637115.1 Vicinamibacterales bacterium | reverse complement strand
GAGATTTCCTCGCGCTGATGGGGCCGTCGGGCTCGGGCAAGACGACGCTGCTGAACCTGCTGGGCGGCCTCGACACGCCGACTGAAGGCTCGATCACGGTTGGTGGCGATAGGATCGACAAGCTGGCCGGCAGCAAGCTCTCGGCATGGCGCGCGCGCCACATCGGGTTCGTCTTCCAGCTCTATAACCTGCTGCCGGTGCTCACGGCGGCGCGGAACGTCGAGCTCCCGCTCCTGCTGACGAAGTTGAGCAAGACGGAGCGCCGCAAACGCGTCCAGGTCGCGCTCTCCGTCGTCGGACTCGGCGACCGCGTGCACCACTATCCGCGCCAGTTGTCGGGCGGACAGGAACAGCGCGTCGGCATCGCGCGGGCGATCGTCACCGATCCAACGCTCCTGCTCTGCGACGAGCCGACCGGTGACCTCGATCGCAAGGCGGGGGACGAGATCCTCGACCTGCTGCAGACGCTCAATCGCGAGCAGGGCAAGACGATCGTCATGGTGACCCACGACCCGCACGCCGCGGCGCGCGCGAAGCGCACGCTGCATCTCGATAAGGGTGTTCTCGTCAGGGAGGCCGTCGCATGAAATACCTGCCGATCGTCTGGCGCAACCTGATGCGGCGGAAGATCCGCACGATCTTCACGCTGCTCTCGATCTTCGTCGCGTTCCTGCTGTTCGGCTACCTGATGGCCGTCCGCAGCGCGTTCAACATGGGCATCGATCTCGCCGGCGCGGACCGGCTGATGGTGCTCAACAAGATCTCGATCATCATGCCGCTGCCCTCGAGCTATAGCGGGCGCATCCGGACGATCGAGGGCGTCAAGGATGTCACGCACGCGAACTGGTTCGGCGGCTATTTCCAGGAGACGAAGAACCAATTCGCGAACATGGCCGTGGAACCCGAGAGCTGGCTCAGGATGTATCCGGAATTCGTCCTGCCGGAGGACCAGAAGAAGGCCTGGCTGGCCGACCGGCAGGGCGCCATCGTCGGCGCCGACACGGCGAGACGCTTCGGCTGGAAGATCGGCGATCGGATTCCGTTGCAGGCCACGATCTTCCGCCGGCCCGATCGCCAAGCGTGGGAGTTCAATATCTCCGGCATCTACGATTCACCCATCAAGGGAACCGACAAGACACAGCTCTTCTTTCATTGGGATTACCTGAACGAAGCGGTCCGCAGCACCACGTTCGGCAACCAGGTGGGCTGGTACGTGATTCGCGTCGCGGATCCGGAACAGTCGCCCGCCATCGCGAAGAAGATCGACACGATGTTCGCCAATTCTCCGACCGAGACGAAGACTGACAGCGAAAAGAACTTCGTCGCCGGGTGGGCGAAGCAGGTCGGGAACATCAGCCTGATCACGCAGTTCATCGCGGCCGCGGCGATCTTCATGATGCTGCTCGTGACGGCGAACGCGATGGCGCAGTCGATCCGCGAGCGCACGAGCGAGCTCGCGGTGCTGAAGACGCTCGGCTTCGGGGACGCCAGGGTGCTGTCGCTCGTGCTGCTGGAATCCTGCGTGCTCGCCCTCGTCGGCGGCTTGTCCGGTCTCGGGCTGTCGTGGATCCTCGTGACCGTCTTCGGCGATCCGACAGGCTCTTTCCTGCCGGCGTTCTACCTGCCGGTGCGCGATGTCGTCATCGGCGTGTTGATGGTGCTGGCGCTCGGCTTCGTGACGGGCGCCGTGCCGGCGTCACAGGCGAGCCGCCTCCGCATCGTCGACGCGCTGAGGAGAAACTAGGCATGCTCTCTCAAATCGTCACGGTGACGGGCGTCAACCTCCGTTCCATCCGCGAGAGGCTCGGTTCCTCCGTCGTCGCGATGGTCGGCATCGCGGGCGTCGTGGTCGTGTTCCTGGGCGTTCTCTCGATCGCCGAAGGGTTCAGGGCGGCGATGGCGTCCGTCGGGGATCCTCAAACGGTGATCGTGATGCGCGCCGGCAGCGACACCGAGATGACGAGCGGGCTGAGCGGCGACACGGCGCGCCTGATCATGGACACGCCAGGGATCGCGCGGAACGAACGCGGGCCGATCGCCTCTCCGGAACTGTTCGTCATCGTCGGTCATCCGACGAAAAAGGATCCGAGCGATGCGAACGTGCCGCTGCGCGGCGTGTCGAGCGCGGCGCTCGCGGTCAGGCCGCAGGTGAAGATCGTCGAAGGGCGTATGTTCACTGAGGGGACGAACGAGATCATCGTCGGCCGGGCGGCTTCGCGTCAGTTCGCAAACCTTACGGTTGGATCGGCCCCGAAGTGGGGTCAGAATCGGTGGCAGGTCGTGGGGATTTTCGACGCGAACGGAAGCGCCGCGGAATCCGAGATCTGGTGCGATGCGAGGGTCCTGCAGCCCGCCTATCAGCGCGGCAACAGCTATCAGTCGGTCTACGCGCGGCTCGCGAGCGCTGACGCCTTCCAGGCGTTCAAAGACGCGCTCACGACCAATCCCCAGCTGTCGGTGACCGTCGTTCGCGAGCCGGATTACTTCGCCGCACAGTCCGACGTGCTCAACAAGATCATCCGCTCGATCGGTTTTCTGATCGCCGGACTGATGGGCATCGGCGCGGTTTTCGGAGCGGTCAATACGATGTACAACGCCGTCGCGAGCCGCACGCGCGAGATCGCGACGCTGCGTGCGCTTGGGTTCGGCAGCGTGCCGGTCGTCTTCTCGGTGCTGTCGGAGGCGGTCCTGCTGAGCTTCGTCGGCGGCCTCTTTGGCGGACTAGTGGCCTGGGCGGCATTCGACGGCTATCAGACCTCAACCATGAACTTCCAATCGTTCAGCCAGGTCGCATTCGCGTTCGCGGTGACGCCGAAGCTGCTAGGGACCGCGTTGCTCTACGCCATCCTTATGGGACTCTTCGGCGGCCTCTTGCCGGCAATTCGCGCTGCCCGACTGCCCGTGGTGACCGCGCTTCGCGAGCTCTAGCGGGGCGTAGCGAAACCCGACAACTGCCGACCACGGGGCGTACGATTTATATTCCGCGGCTCGGCGGTCGACCTCCCGTCAGCCTGCCGCCTTACTGCGTAAATAACTGAATAAACGCCGTTTAGCCCGACGCAATCGGTGTATTCCCCGTACGCGCCAAGGCGGTACGCCTGTTGCTCTTTAGGCTAAAACGCAACACAGTTTTTCGCACGTGCGGATGGAGAGCCGATGCGCATTGACGACGTCCTTCAGCGAATTCAGGGCGAGTTTGCAGAGATGCCCGGTCTTCGACTGACGCCGGCGCAAGCGCAGCGGCTGTGGGGTCTCGATCGAGCAATGTGCGAAGAGCTGCTGAAGACACTCGTAAACGCCAACGTCCTGTCGCAAACGCGCGATGGGTCGTTCATTCGGACCGATGGAGGGCCGCGGCGAGCCGCGCCACGCACTGCAGCATAGATAGAAATTAGTTCTCCCACCAGAGTCGGCCGGCTGACAACCTGCCTCGTCAGCCGCTTAAGGTCGGCTCGCTTCCTCGTTCCCGGGCCATTGGAGCTCGCGGCCAGGTTCAGATCGGGAGTTGAAGGCGAAAGCCTTCAACCTCCCGACTCCGACCATCTCTCAACGGATTCGATAAGGCGCCAATCGACCCGGCGTAGACGGGATGTAAATCGTCCGGCGAGTCGGGTCGCTCTTGAGCGCGTACACCGTCCAGCCCTTGTAGCTGCCTATCTCGTTCAGGCGCGCGGCGTCGTACTCAATGGATCTCCCGGCCGCGTACCAGCGACGGCCGTCGAAGTTAATCCATATTGCGTTCGCTCCGGTCGGTGGTATTGCCGTCGTCACGGGGCCCGCTGGTGCAACGACTGTGCGTCCCGCGGTGCCCGTGGGTGTCGGCGTCGTCACGCGGCCCGCAGTTCGGATCGGTGCCGGCGATTCTTCTACGGCGGCGAGGTCGTACGCGCGCGCGTATGTCGGTGGAGCCAGCGCCTGCGGTAGCGGGGTTGGAATCGCTCCTTCGATGCCGATGTCGGTCGGCAGCGATGGCGCGCGGCTACCCGTCGTGCCCGCGAGCGCGCCGGTGCGCCGCCGCTCGTATGGCTGCATGCGTCCGCCAATCAGCGGAACGAAGACGATACTGTAGGGCTCCAGCGTCGTATCGGTGTACAGCGGGATGCCTTGAAACGAACCTGAACGTACCATCTGGTACTGGTTGAAGCCTTGCTGCGCGCCAACGGGATAGTAGAAGTCACCGTTCCAGGTGATCGGGTCGCCGCGCTGAAACCAGGTCGTGTTCTCCGCCGTAACCAGCGGCGGCGCGGTCGGTTGCCACGTTGCCTGCCCATACGCGGAACCACTCAGCAGGAGAACGACAACAAACGGCAGTGCTCGACTGCGCATACTTCCTCCGCAATCTGTATGTCATGCCCCGTGCCGTTTCCGCCAGTAGCGCGCGAGTCCTTGCCATGAATAGTTGAGGCCGCCCGCACGCGTGTAGTCCGACGCGGCCGCCTCTCCGACGCGCCGTCGAATATCGAGCAGCGCCTCGTCAATAAACCGCCGCTGCCGCTCGTCGTCCTGGATCGAATTGTCTCCGAGCAGCTTGCGAACGATGCGGCTCCACTCGGCGAGGTTCTCGAAAAGTCCTTGAAAATGCTGCCGCGCGCCCTGGAACGGACCGAAGTGCGTGAGAAAGAGGGTATCGGGATCCCACGCGAGAATCTTCTTCTCGCTGTCGTGCCACGCCTCGATGTCGACGTCAGGTGGAGGCGTCGGCGGCATGACGTAACTGCCGGATCCGCGCCTGATCCCGGCCGTGTCGCCGACGAACGCGACTCGCGACGCGGTGTCGAAGTAACTCACGTGATGCGAGGCGTGCCCTGCCGTGTACGCGATCCGCACTTCGCGGCCGGCAACGGTGATCGTCTCACCCCCTTCGACGATCTTCAGGTTTTTCGCTGGCACCGGCCTTACATCTCCCCAGAGACGATCCATGTCCTGCCCGTACAACCGTCCTGCGCTTGCGAGCAGCTTCGAGGGATCGGTCAGGTGCGGTGCGCCACGACCGTGCACGACCACTTCGATATGAGGGTGCTTCTCGACAATGGACCCGGCGGCGCCGGAATGATCGAGGTGGATATGCGTGACGAGGATCTGCCGGACGTCCTCGAAACGAATCCCTTTCCGGGTGAGCGCCGTCGTCAGATTGTCGAACGTCGTCGCAGGCCCGGGATCGACAAGCGCAACTCCTGGCGATCCATGCAGGATAGCCGTCGCAATGATTTGCGGGCGGCCGAGAAAGTTCAGATCGACGTAGTCGAGACCCGAAGCGAGAACAGGCATCGCGATTATTCTAGGCTGCATGAAACAAGTCCAACCAACTCTTCGCTGCATCTGGCTGCTCCTGGCCGTGCTGGGCATTCAAGCGGTCGCCGCGCAGACCCCGGCGCCGCGCACGCTGCGGATCATCGCTTTCGGCGCGCATCCCGACGATGCCGAGCAGAAGTTCGGCGGGACGGCCGCGCTGTTCGCCGCCCAGGGACACAAAGTGAAGCTCGTCGCGCTGACCAACGGCGATGTCGGGCACTTCTCGCAGGCCGGCGGTCCGCTGGCCCAGCGCCGCAAAGCAGAGGTCGAGGCGTGCCACAAAAAGCTGGGCGTGGAGACCGACGTCCTCGACATTCATGACGGCGAGCTGATGCCGGATCTGGAGACCCGCAAGAAGGTCGTGAACCTGATTCGCGACTGGCAAGCCGACATCGTCCTGTCGCACCGGCCGTGGGACTACCATCCCGACCATCGCGCGGTCGGCAAGCTCGCCGAAGACGCCGCGGTCATTGCCGCCGCGCCATTTTTCGCGCCCTACACGCCGCCCACCAAGCGGAACCCGATCTTCCTCTTCTATTCCGATGGGTTCCAGAAGCCGTATCCGTTCGATCCAATCATCGCGGTGGGCTTCGACGACGTTGCCGAGAAGAAATGGGCCTGCATCGGCGACATGCCGTCGCAGTTCGCTGACGCCGATTCATGGCAGGCGCGCTATCGTGGCAACGCGCCCACGGATGCGGCGGCGCGTGCGGCGTTCATCCTGAACGCGGTGAAGCAGCGGAGCGCCGACGTCGCGAACCAGTACCGGAATCTGCTGGTGAAGCTGTACGGGGAGCGGAAAGGGGGCGCGATCAAGTACGCCGAGGCGTTCGAGCTCAACCAGTACGGAAGTCCGGCGACCGCGGACGAGTTGAAGCAGATGTTCCCGACGTTTCGTTAGGCGGCGCTTATCGGGGCGGCATCGCGGCGAACGTCTTCGCCACGTTCTCGAGAAGGGCCAGCACCGACCGCACGCCGGCCTCGATGTATCGCTCCCCCGCCTCGGGAGTCGACTTGCGCGCGTCTCCCCAGGTCCCCGACTTCGTGGCCCAGTGCACCGAGCCGGGGTTGGTGAAGAAGAACGCGGTGTGCACCGGACCGATGGGCACGGTGTATTCGGGGAATGGCGGGAACTCCGCATTCGCGCGCTCCAGGTCCACGAGGTCCGGATTGATGCGCATGACCGCCGAGGTTTCCCCCAGGTTCGCGTGCAGGCCGTTGGCCAATCCGGAGAACTCTGCGACGTCGGCTGCGGTGAATGCGTCCCAGTAATTCATCGGAAAGGCCTGGATACCCTGGGCCATCCGTTCCTGCGCGTTCGCGCATGCATAGGCAATCGCGTAGGTGTTGTCGTAGTGCCCGTTCAGAAAAATAATCCGCTTGAAGCCGGACGCGGCAAACGACACGCAGAGGTCCTCGATCAGCGCCATGAACGTCGGGATGCGGATGTGCATCATCCCGGGAAATCCGACGTGCGGATACGAGAGCGCGTAGTTGATCGGCGGCGCCACCGCCGCGCCGATGCGCGGGGCGACGCGTCGCGCGATCTCCTGCGGGATCAACACGTCGGTCAGCAGCGGCCCATGAGGTCCGTGCTGTTCGACCGCACCGGTCGGAATGAGGACGGTCTGGTGCTTCTCGAGAAAGGCGACAACTTCGGCATTCGTCATCTCGCCGAGAAAAACGGTCGGAGGTTTCATGGAGGGCTAGAATACACAACCATGGCACTCGACAGACGCGACTTTCTCAGGACCGCCGGCTCGGGGCTTGCGAGCGCCTGCCTCACCGGCGCGACGACCGCAGTCACCGGCGATGCGGGCGCGCAGGCGCTCGCGGAAAAAGATCGGCTGCTCCGCATCGCGTCCTGCTCCTACCCGATCCGCTCCATCTTCAAGACACGCGGGGCCGGAAACCCGGTGTCCCAGGAACTCAAGAAGAAGTACGGCGAGATTACGATGCTGGACTTCCCGCAGTTCACGAAGGACACCTTTCCCGGCGTGACGCAGATGGATCTCTTCTCGTCCCTCTTCGGCGATGTGACCGACGACTCAATGTACGCGCCGCGGCCCGACGGCGGCCGCGGCACGTTCGATCCGTCGAGCGCGTCGGGACGGAAGTGGCTCGACAAGCTGGTCGCAAAGATGGCCGCCACCGGCGTCAGGTGCAAGCACATCTCGAACAACGCCCCGACCAACCTCGCGTCCGAGGACGCGGCGCTGCGCAAGGCGGGCGTCGAGGTCGCGAAGAAGTGGCTCGACGGTGCCGCCGTCCTCGGCGCCAGGTCCGTCCGGATGAATTCCCCGAGCGCGCTCGGGCCAAGTCTGCGTCCGCAGGCGATTGCCCGGTCTAGCGACGGCTACCCGCGCAACGAGGAGATCGTTCCGCCGCTGGCGCGGGCGATCGAGTCGTACAAGGAGATGGCCGACTACGGCGGCGACCGCGGCATCAAGGTCACGATCGAGAATCACTGGGGACTCGCCGCCGATCCGTCGAATATCCGGATCATCATCGACGAGGTGAACCACCCCTACTGCGAGGCATCGCCCGACTTCTGCAACTGGGAGTACGATTACATGCTCTTCAGCGGGCTCAAGATCGTTGCGCCGTACGCTCACACCCACGTGCACGCCAAGTACTGGGATCGCTGGGGCGAGAGAAATGACGTGCGGCGTTCGACCCGCATCATGCTTGCCGCCGGATTCAAGGGTACGTTCGCGCTGGAGTACGAGGCGGGACCGCTCAACGGCATCGAGGGATCCCTGTACCTGTTCAAAGAGGTCATGGCGGCATTCGCCGAGGCCGCATGAGCGTACAATAAAACTGACAGGCATGGCTGGCACGGAACGGCAGACGGGCGGCGAGGTCCTCGAACGGACCAGGCAGGAAACGAAAAAGCCTGAACTGTTCAAAGTGTTGCTGCTCAACGACGACTACACGACAATGGATTTCGTCGTCGACATTCTGGAGAACGTCTTCAACAAGGCGCCGGCAGAGGCGTATCGAATCATGATGGCCGTACACACCCAGGGGCAGGGTCTCTGTGGCATGTACCCGTTCGAGGTCGCGGAAACGAAGGTGGCGACGGTCGTCGATCTCGCGCGCAGCAACGGGTTTCCGCTGCGCGCGGCTATGGAACCAGAGTAGAAGAAGGAAGATAGAAGAAGGAAGAAAGAAGAAGGAAGAAAGAAGTTGTTCAGTCCGTCGTTGGAAGTCATTCTCACCGTTGCATACCGTGAAGCCGCGGCGCGGCGCCACACGCACTTGACGCTGGAGCACCTGCTGTACGCCCTGGCGCATGATCCGGATGGCGAGCGCATCCTTTCGGCGTGCGGCGCGGATCTGCCGCAGCTCCGGCGCGATCTCGACAAGTATCTCGACGAGCACATCGAGCAGTTCTCGCGCGGGCAGCAGAAGGAACCGGAGCAGACGATGGCGTTCCGGCGCGTGTTGCAGACCGCAGTGCTGCACGTGCAGAGCGCGGGGCGCCAGGAAGTGCAGTCCGGCGACGTGCTCGCCGCCACATTGCAGCAGTCGAAGTCGTACGCGGCGCAGCTGCTCGCGAACCAGGGCGTGTCGCGGCTCGACATCCTCGAATACATCACGCACGGGATCAGCAAGGTGCCGCCGTCCACGAGCGGCAGTGACGCGGAATCTCCACAAGGGGATGCCGACGCGGGCATCGGCGAACGCGGTGGCGCGACGGCGCGCGATCCGCTGAACGCCTACGCGCTCAACCTGACGGAGCGTGCGCGCGATGGCGCGCTGGATCCGTTGATCGGCCGCACCAGCGAGCTGCAGCGAACGCTCGAGATTCTCTGCCGCCGCCGCAAGAACAATCCGGTGTTCGTCGGCGACGCAGGCGTCGGCAAGACGGCTTTGGCCGAAGGACTCGCCACTCGCCTGCTGCAGGAAGATGTCCCCGAAATACTGCAGGGCGCGGAAGTATTCGCGCTCGATTCCGCGGCGCTCCTGGCGGGCACCCGCTTCCGCGGGGATTTCGAGGAGCGGTTCAAGGCGGTGATTGCCGCGCTGAGCAAACGCACGCTCCCGATTCTGTTCATCGACGAGATCCACTCGACGGTCGGCGCCGGCGCCACCACGGGCGGAACGATGGATCTCGCCACGCTGATCAAGCCAATCCTCACGACGGGCCAGCTCCGTGTCGTGGGCTCGACGACGCACGAGGAGTTCAAGCACATCGAGAAGGACCGTGCGCTGGCGCGGCGGCTGCAGAAGGTCACGATCGACGAGCCATCGATCCAGGAGGCCGTGCGCATCCTGCAGGGTCTCCGCTCCCGCTACGAGTCCCACCATGGGGTGAAGTACGCGGACGATGCGCTGGAAGCGGCGGCGAAGCTCGCGGCCCGGCACATGCGCGACTATCGCCTGCCCGACAGCGCGATCGACGTCCTTGATGAGGCCGGCGCGAAGGCACGTCTCGCGGCGCCGCCGCGCGTCGCCGGGGAAGCGCTGCCTGTGCTCGACGTTGGCGTTCTGCAGATCGAGGAGGTCGTCGCGCGCATCGCGCGGATCCCCGCGAAGCAGGCTTCCTCATCCGACCGCGATCGGCTGCGCACGCTCGAGGAGTCGCTCGGGCGCGTCGTGTTCGGCCAGGAGGAGGCGGTCAAACTCGTGGCCCGCGCCATCAAGCGCTCGCGCGCCGGATTGGGCCAGCCCGATCGCCCGGCAGGCGCGTTCCTGTTCACGGGACCCACAGGCGTGGGCAAGACCGAGCTCGCGAAGCAGCTGGCGCTGCATCTCGGCAACGAGTTCCAGCGCTACGACATGAGCGAGTACATGGAGAAGCACGCGGTCGCGCGGCTGATCGGCGCGCCTCCCGGATACGTCGGCTTCGAGCAGGGGGGGCTGCTCGTCGACGCCGTCCGCACGCATCCCTACAGCGTCGTCCTCCTCGACGAAATCGAGAAGGCGCATCCCGACATCTACAACATCCTGCTGCAGGTCATGGACCACGCGGCGCTGACCGACAATACCGGCCGCAAGGCCGATTTCCGCAACGTCGTGCTGATCATGACGTCCAACGCCGGCTCGCGCGAGCTGAGCGCGCAAACCATCGGCTTCGCCGATCGGGGCGTCGGCGACGCGCACGACGAGCGCGTGCGCAAGGCGGCCGCGACGCGATCCAAGGCGGCGGTCGAGCGTGTCTT
>DASPXV010000240.1:0-2611 GCA_035637115.1 Vicinamibacterales bacterium | reverse complement strand
TGCCGCGAAGCGCGCCTTCGGGGGTGTCGAGCAGGCGAAGGAGCTCCATCGAAATGCGCGGTCGTTCGTATGGCTGGATGACATCCGGCGCGATGTAGCGTACGCCTTGCGCGCGGCGCGCCGAAGTCCCGGCTTTGCGTTCCTCGGCACGACGGTCATGGCGCTAGGCATCGGTGCGAACACGGCAGTCTTCAGCGTCGTCAACGCAGTCCTGTTGAAGCCGCTCCGTTATCAGGATCCGGATCGCATCGTCATGCTCTCCACGTCTGTCGCAGGCCGCGAAGCGGGACCTATCCGCGGCCAGATTGCTGACGCCGACTTCCAGGACTGGCGAAACCAGGCGACTTCCTTTGAGGCTATCGCGTACTTCTGGGCGCGAGCGGATGCGGTCATGGTCGGTGAGCGGGCCGAGTACGCGCGCGCCGGCCGGGTGGCAGGCGATTTCTTTCGCGTGTTCGCGGTGCAGCCGATTGCGGGCCGGCTGTTCGGTGCCGAGGAGATCAGGCCTGGCCCAGCGAATACCGCGATTGTCAGCGAGACGTTTGGGCAGAGTCATTTTGGCGGAAGTCGTGAGGCGATCGGCCGAACCATACGCGTCCGTAACAGGCCGTTCTCGATCATCGGCGTGGTCCCCGCTGGTTTCAGCTTTCCAGAGGACACGGAGATCTGGATTCCCATCCCTCTTCCAGATGCGGCGAATCCTCTAAGTCGGGGTGGCAACAATTTCCGGGCCGTCGCACGCCTCAAGGGCGGCGTGAGGTTGGAGCACGCGCAGTCGGAGATGGCAACCGTCGCCGGGCGGCTCGAACAGCAGTATCCCGATACCAACACGGGAAGACACGTCGTCGTGACGCGGCTGCGCGACCAGATCGTCGGGGATGTCCGTGTGATGCTGTACGTTTTGCTGGCCGCAGTGGTTCTCGTCCTGCTCATCGCGTGCACCAATCTGGCGACGCTGCTTCTCGCTCGGGCAACTGCGCGCGCGAAGGAGATTAACGTCCGCGCGGCGCTTGGCGCCAGCCGCGGACGCATCGTGCGTCAAATGCTCGTGGAAGGACTGGTGCAGGGAATGGCCGCCGGCGCAGTGGGATTAGGCCTCGCCTTCGGCGGGCTGAAGACGCTGGTCGCGTTCATCCCGGGCAATGTGCCGCGGCTTGATGAAGTCGCGATCGACCAGCGGGTACTCCTGTTCACGCTGCTGGTGTCCATCATCTCGAGCGTGCTTCTCGCCCTCGCGCCGGCGTTTCAGGCGTCGCAAGTTGAACTTGAAGGTGGCCTGCGGCAAGGTGGAACGCGATCCGTCGCTGCAGGTGGAACGCGTCGCATGCGCGAAGGGCTTCTCGTCCTGCAACTCGCGATGGCCGTCGTCCTCCTCGCCGCCGGCGGTCTGCTCATGAGAAGCTTCATCGCCCTTCAGAAGGTCCCGCTGGGTTTTCAGCCGGAACGCGTACTAGTCGTCGACGCCACGGTGGCGACGCCGGACCCCCGACAGGGCGCGACGCTGTTTTTTCGAGATCTTCTGGCAGCGATGTCCAAGGTGCCCGGCGTCGTAGCCGCCGGAGCCACGATGGCGCCGCCCGGACGTGTCGACTCGACCGGCGCCCATTGGATCGATCACGTACCGCAGCCCAGCGAGATGAGGACCGGATCGAGCAATGTCAACTCGATCATCGCGCCGGGAACGTTTGGCGCGCTGGGCATCCCACTCGTGCGCGGCCGCGACTTCGACAACCGCGACGTCCGGGATGCGCCGATGACGGCGATCGTCAACGAAACACTTGCTCGTCGAGCGCTTCCCGGCCAGGACGTGATCGGTCATAAGATCGTCTGCGCCTTCGATAACCTCGAGCCGATGACCATTGTCGCTGTTGTGGGCGACGTGCGGCAGTCTCGTCCGGCCGACGAGTCGCGGCCGGAGTGCTACATGCCGTATCTGCAGCACTTCTACAACGGCGCGACGCTAAGTATCGTGATACGGACCGCGACCGATCCGATGTCGCTCGCTGAAACGGTGCGGCGCAAAGCACAGGAACTGGCGCCGGGGGTTCCTGTGAGATTCACGACACTTGATGCCCTGACGGCGCAAAACGTTGCCCAGCCTCGCTTCCGGGCGCTCCTCATCGGTGAATTCGCCGCCGTCGCGCTCGTGCTGGCTCTGATCGGCGTCTTCGGCGTCATGGCTTACGTGGTGAGTCAGCGAACGGCGGAAATCGGACTACGAGTCGCCCTTGGGGCGACCCCGGTGCAGATTCTTTCGGTGTTGTTGGGGCGAGGGGTTGCCGTGATCGGCGTTGGGCTCGCCGTGGGTTTGTTGGGTACTGCTCTCGCGACACGTTATCTCGCGAGCCTGTTATTCGAGATCAAGCCGACCGATCCGGTGACGTACGTGGCCGTTGCTACGCTCTTGGCGACGACGTCGCTCGTCGCGCTTCGTTGCGAATAAGCAGCTTGGCACTTGCTGCGAGGTTTCTTCGCGCCCGGCCCCCATAGTCCATCCGCCTCGACAACGGCGACTGGTTAGGCCCCGAGGAGGACTTCCAGGCCGGGGTAAGTGTCCTATCTCAGTCGAGTGGTGGGCGCAGCTGGTGGGCGCAGTTCGAGTTCACCCGCA
>DASPXV010000239.1:0-21815 GCA_035637115.1 Vicinamibacterales bacterium | reverse complement strand
CCATCACGTCGGCCCTCCGGACGGTGTTTGCGAGCCTCCGCCGCGCGCCTGTGTATACCCGTCACGACAAATCCGGTCCGGTCACCGTGGCCGGTCATCGGCGGGTACGGGCAGGTCGACTCACATCCGCGAGGTGGGACGACGTCGAGTCGACCCGTAGTGAAGTGGTGCATCTGTTCGCCAGGGTTCCAGATGCCAAGCGGGGCCACGATCATCGAGAGGGCTTGAAGCACTTGGAGGCTCGCGGTTGCCATGCTGAAGGCGAATACATTCTCGTTACGACGAATTGGGTGATCGTCTGGCAAACCCTCTATGTACCGCGGATCATCAAAATGGCCTTCCCGTTCTGCGGCGACGAGAGCAGGATCGTATTGTTCGAGGCACGCAAGGCACCGCCGGGTTGGCCCGGCAATGTGTGCTCGCCAGTCCGCCGCGCGCAGTCGCCCTTGGCGAGTCACCTTGACAGCAATCCCACCGTCAACGACGGGAATTAAATGCGCATAGGCGATGAAGTTCAGAACGCTGCGCGCCCACGGTCGATCCACGCAGCTGAAGAGGACGTCGCAATCGAGCGCCGCGCGAAAGCCTTCTTCTTCGCCGACACTGTACGCGAGTGGGCTTACTGTGAACGCCTCGGCAGTGGCGCTGCGCCGAAGGGCGGCAGCAAGGACGTCTACCTTCGATCTGCCCACATCGGCCGCTGTGGCGTGCAGAAGTCTGTCGAGATTAACAATTTCGACTCGGTCAAAATCGATCAACGTAATACGGCCGATTCCCGTCCTCGCAAGTGCTTCGGCAATCAGGGCGCCAACACTGCCGGCACCAACGATTCCGAGGTGCAGCCTCGCCAGATCGGCTTGAGCCATTTCGCCCCACGCAGACAGAGTTCGCCGTAGATGCTCCCGGAATCGCGGCATTGGGCTGAGCACGTCATTGAAGCTCGGAAGCAGCTGTTCGCCGACTACGCGAAGATGAGTGCACTCGCGGCGGACGTATGTGCGTGGCTGGATCTTGTCCCAAAGCCGAGCGCTCCAGGACTGGTCACCTGCGAGCGTTAGGCCGAGGAACGGGAGCGATGTCGTGGCGCGCACGGCCGCGGCATTTCCTTGCTCGGCGCGGACATCGTCATCACTCATCCCTTGCCAGCCATGGCTGCCAGGATGGCTGTGAAGGAGCGCCAGTCCTGCACCCGCTGCCGCCGCCTTCTGGAGACCTCTCTCGAAATACTGCGGTAGAAAACTCGCGTTACCGTGAACGAGCCGATCGCCGTCCCGCGGCAGGATAAGCTCCGAAACGAGTGCGGAGGTGCGGGAGCGCCCCAGACTCGGATACCACAGCGCGAAGCACAGGTCTTCTTGCCGATCCTTGCGTAGGAGGTGCCGCGCAGCTTCGCGATGCACGGCGGAGGACATCGACGCGCTATACGACGGAGCAGTCATTGCGTATCGAATAGGTGGCGGACGTGCGCCATCACAGTCTTGACGGTTCTGTCTGTCTGATTCCAGTGAGAGAGTGGCCGACTCCAGTACTGCCACTCTGGACCAAACGGGCTGTCATGGACGCCTCCACTCGGGTGCGTGCCGCTAGACTGATTGGGCAGAAGGCGCGGCGACAGATGTGGTCCAGAGGGCGACGTCAAGTTGAAATCGCCCGGACTGTCGAAGCCCAGACGGATTTCGCGGCCGGCAAACTTTCCCGATTCGATCTTGTACGGGAAAGCCACTCGGCCCGGCGCGATCTCCGCTGCGTCGTATCCGAGCGCCTTCAGACCCGCGAGAAAATCGGCCTGCGCCATGGCCTATGAAACCGGCGTCGGCCCTGTCGAGATCGAGATGAACTTCATGTGGTCATGCATGTGGATCTCTTCGTTCGGCTTTTCTTGATATGAGACTTGATGTTGACCCTCAAGCTGGACGAGGTAATGCGACGACGAGTCGATGTTCGCCGCCCCCAAGATCTGGACTGGCGTGAGCACGTGCGCGCCGGTTGACTGTGGCTCGTCGTCGACCGTGTAGTTGAACGTTGCCATTTCGGTACTGCCTCCAAAATCTTGGCGCTGTCGTCGCAGACCTGCCGCAGCCGACTCGCTCTGGATCGATCCTGCCCATAGTTACTGGAAAAGTCAACACACGAGTGAATCGAGACAGTAATACTGTCGTACCCGATGTCGGATCGTCAGTAATACTTGACAACCCGTGTACACTATTGGTACAAGCTACAGGCGAATGCCGGTGTGGCCCGAACGCTTCTACGTTGACGTGGGGCGACGCATTCAAGGTCTTCGCAGCACCAAAGGCCTTACTCAAGCGGAGCTTGGTCTCCGCTTAGACCCTCCCGTCACACGCTCATCAGTTGCGAACCTGGAGAGCGGCCGTCAACGGGTGCTGCTCCACACGGTCGTTCAACTCGCGGCCATCCTTAAATGCGAACTGCGCGATCTAGTTCCCTTAACCGACGAGGGGCGGGCTGGAGATCTTGAGACCGCCGTGGCCGGAGAACTACAGGGCTTCAGAATCCCTCACCACGCGCGGACGCGTATTAGTCGGCAGCTAATGATTCCGATGAAGAAGGGAAAATAATGAGAGTCCATTGGGCCCGGCTTCAGGCCGAGCGACTGGTACAGGAGCTCGTCACTTCACGAAAACTCGATTGCCCTCCGGTTGACCCGCATAAGGTTGCAAAACTGGTGGGGCTACACGTGATCTCGGACGATCTGGGGCCCGATGTGTCTGGTTTGTTAATACGCAAAGGTGAGCAGGTGTTGATCGCTGTCGAGCGATCAGATCCCCCGAATCGTCGCAACTTCACGATCGCTCATGAAATCGGTCATCACATGCTCGGTCATCAGTTCGAATCCGGAGCTCACGTCCATGTGGACAAAGGCAACTACATAAGCCAGAGAGGCCCAAAGTCGTCGAAGGGCGTGGATCCTAAAGAGGTCGAAGCGAACCAATTCGCTGCCGCTCTCTTGATGCCTTCAACACATGTTCGCGGAGAAGTCCACAAGCTCGGCCGAGCGCTTTTGGACTCCGACGTCACAATGTTAGCGGCTCTTTTCAAGGTGAGCGAGCAAGCAATGACGATTCGGCTTTCGTCACTACGACTCTTGTGACCGACTTTGTCGTTATCCGTCCTGCTGCGATGCGCGAGGCATATACGCGTTGGATAGTGGCCTCAAGGCGTTAACCAAATTGACGGTAAGAACAGCTGAGTTGTTTCGAAGGATCTGGTGCCGCCCAAGCACAAACTCATGTTTCGGTTCGCTATGCTGAGCTCGCACGATGAAAGAACTGACGCCAGAGAAGGCCCTCGTCTTCCGCATTGCGCACATAGGAAATGTGCCGTGGATGCTCGCGAATGGTCTGCATTGCAGGAAAAGCCACGTGTGCGACCCAAACTTCATCGAAATCGGCAATCCCGATCTCATCAGCAAACGAGCACATAGAGTTGTTCCGATTGCGCCCGGTGGGACGTTGGCCGATTACGTGCCGTTCTACTTCACGCCGTTCACTCCAATGTTGTTGAACATCAAAACTGGTTACAACGGCATGAAGCAAACGGCGATGAGGGACATCGTAATCCTTGTGTCGTCGCTTCATCGCTTGCAGGAACTCGGATTGCAGTTCGTGTTTACGGATCGCCACGCGTATCTGGCGGCGGCTGTGTTCGCCGACAATCTCGCAGACCTGGTTAATATCGATTGGAAGATTCTCCAGGCACGCGACTTCAAGAGAGACCCGAACGATCCCGGGAAGATGGAGCGGTACCAGGCAGAGGCGCTCGTGTACCAGCAGGCGCAGCTCGATGTTCTCCTTGGTTTGGTTTGCCATGGCCCAGAGCAGGAGGCTCATTTGAACGAGCTAGTACAGGCCGCAAACGTCAACCTGAAGGTAATTGCTCGACGAGGGTGGTACGTCTAATGATTCATTACACGCGCGGCAATTTGCTGGATGCTCAGACGGACGCGCTAGTGAACACCGTCAACGAGGTCGGCGTGATGGGCAAGGGAATTGCCCTGATGTTCAGTGAGGCGTTTCCAGACAATGCACGTGTTTACGAGCAAGCAGCCAAGAAGGGCCAGGTTCGTGTAGGCCGCATGCTTGTGGTCCCCAATCGCGACTTGATCGGCCCGAAGTGGATCGTCCATTTTCCGACAAAGAAGCACTGGCGTAATCCGTCGAAACTTGAATGGATCCGAGAAGGCCTCAAGGATTTGACCCGTGTCCTCCGCGAGAAGCACATCCAGTCGGTGGCTTTGCCCCCACTCGGGTGCGGGAATGGGGGTCTCGAGTGGTCGCAGGTGAAACGAGAGATTGAAGCGGCCATGACGGACCTGCCCGGCGTCGACGTTGTCGTATACGAGCCAACGACCGTCTATCAGAACGCGGCGAAGCGGTCTGGATTGGAGGCGTTAACTCCAGCGCGCGCATTGATCGCAGAACTCGTCCGACGTTACGAAGTCCTCGGGCTCGAATGCACAAATCTAGAAGTACAAAAACTAGCGTGGTTTCTTCACCGCGCGATCGATGCGCAGCATCTTCCAGATCCGCTCAAGCTCGACTTTTCGGCCAATCGATACGGTCCGTATGCAGACAAACTCCGGCATCTTCTTGATGGACTTGACGGCAGCTATCTGCATTGCGAGAAGCGGCTTAGCGATGCAGGCCCGCTTGACAGGATCTGGTTCGAAGACTCGAAACGCGACGACGTCGATCGGTATTTGGGAAGCGACGAAGGAAAACCATTTCGACCGGCATTGGAACGCACTGCCGCTGTGATCGATGGATTCGAATCACCTCTCGGAATGGAACTGCTCGCTACGATCGATTGGATGATGGCGACGGGGCGCCCCGTGGAGACCGTCGATGAGGCCAAGGAAGCGCTTCAACATTGGCCGGGCGGAAAAACGGCGGCACGGCGTAAGCTCAAGCTTTTCGACGGTCGATTACTCGGCCTCGCTATCAACCGGCTGTCCGCCGCCAGGTAGGAAGCGGACCTCGTAGTAATTTGCGATTGCGATCCGAAGATTCCCCTGTTGTCGTCGCGAGCGCGATTGCTTTGTGGAGCGCGGTACAACCTGGCTGCTGCTGGCAGCGATACTGAAGCCGTCTCCACCAGGTCTCCAAAACTCCGGTGGAATCCGGAGGACTGCGGTAGAATCGTGAGAACTGACGGACTGCGGCAAGACGTTGGGATTCAAACGCTTAGAGCCAGAAGTGGCGCGCCATCAACCAGTTAAAGATGTGCGCTCGTAGAATTCGAATCCCTGCCTCACCGCCAGTTAAGTTGTTCTAGTCATTGATCGTGGCGGCTGCACTTCTGGTGACGATCGACCGATAGATCGCAAAACGGAGACATCCGCCTCCATGAAGATTCTCCACATCGCACAGGAGCGCGAAGCCGCTTTGGTGGCTGCGCGTGTCATTCACGGAATTGCACAGAATGTCGCGCTGGCATGGGCCCAGACACCCGCCTCCGCCCTTGAATGGCTGCAAGGCAACCGCGACACCGCGGCTGTCATCGTCGAGGTGCAGGCGCAGAGCTGCGCCTCGTTCGTCGATCAGGTTCGCGGACTCGGTCTGACGACGCCAGTCGTGGTCGTCGCGGGATCCGCGCGACTCGAAGCGGCCCTCGCCGCGCTCAATTCTGGCGCCGACGGATACGTGGTGGCCGGCCCGTCGCTCGAGGCCGACCTGCCTCGAACCGTGGCCGTGGCCGTCGAACGCGAGCGCAGCCGCCGGCAACTCCTCACGCAGACACTGACCGAGCTCCGGGCCGAGCGCGAACGGGTCGAGCAGCAGCTCGCTGGCGTCGAAGAGGCACGCCGGCAGACGGACGAACGGAGCGCATCCGCACTCGCCGCAGCCTCGGCGCGGCTCGCCGACGTTGAGGCCCGGCACTCGGTCTCCCTGGCGCGCGAGACCAGGATCTGCATGGCGCTGCAGCAGAGACTCTTGGAGCTCGAGAGCGAGCTCCGGAAGGCTGACGAACGGCGGGCGTCAGAGGCAGTGTCTTTCGCCGACCAGCTCGCGAAGCGACACGCGGAATTCACGACGAGCCTGGCGCAGGCCGCTCAGTCACGTGACGCGCTCGCCGCTGCATCGAGTGTCGCAACGGCTGCGCTCGACGAAGCGCGACAGGGTCGCAGGGCGGACGCGGCCGCGGCGGCCGAGCATCTCCGCCAGCGCGAAGCGGAACTCCGTGCCGACCTGGCTGAAGCCGTCGCCGTAAGAACTGCGCTCGACAACGCGCTCGCAGAAGCGGAAGCTGCGCATCAGGACACCCGACAACGCGCCGCGATCGATCTTGCCGCCATGAACGAGCGCCAGGCAGCGCTCGAAGATCTGCTCACTCAGGAAACTGACAGCCGCACGAGTCTCGACCGGAAACTTACTGCCGCCGAGGCCGCGCATCAGGAGGCGGACCGGCGGCACGCGGCGGAGCTGACAAGGGCCGCGGCGGGGCTCGCGGAACTTCAGGCGCGATACGACGCCGCGCTGGAGGAAAATGCCGCCGCCCACGCCGCATTCGAGCGGCAGACGGCCGAAGCCGCGTCCGCTCTCGAGCGAGCCAGTCGGGAGCGCACAGCGGAAGCGGCCGCGGCCGCCGGGCAGCTCGCCAGCATGGAAGCGGAGCTGGGCGCTCGACTGGCAGAAGGGGCTGCGGTAAGGACCGCGCTCGAACGCACGCTGACCGAAGCGCAGTCTGCGCAGCAGCACGCAATGCGGCGTGCAGCAGAGGATCTGGCCTCTGCCGCGGCGCGTCAGGCGGCGCTCGAAGACCGGCTCGGTCAGGAAACGGACAGGGGCATGGGCCTTGAACGGCAGCTGTCCGCCGCCGAAACTGCGCGGCAGGATACCGACCGGCGGCACGCCTCAGAACTGGCGGCCGCCGGGGCGCACCTCGTCTCGCTTCAGACAAGGTACGACACGGCCGTAACGGAACATGCTGCCGTGCACGCTGCGTTGGAGCAACGGTTGACCGATGCCGCGACGGCGCATCAGCAAGCGGAGGACCGCACCGCCGCCGCCCTCGCTGCCGCGTCGACGCGTGAGGCGGAACTCGTCGAGCGGCTCACGAGGCAATCCGACGCGCGGGCGGCACTCGAACAGGATCTCACCGGGGCCCGCATGGAATCCGCGCGCGGGCGGGATCGGTTCCTGTACGTCACCTCCACCTATCGTCGGCGGGCCCGCGAGCAGAAGGCGCGGTTCGAGGCGCAGCTCACCGACGAGCGGACCGATGCGGACCGCGAGCTTCGCGCAAAGGACGAAGAAATCCGGCAGATTCAGCTGGAACATGAGACGCTTCGAGTCCTGCTCGGCACGACGCAGGATCAATTGCAGCGTCTGCACAGCACTGTCGAGGACGAGCGACAGGCCCACGAACTCGCGCGGTTGACGAGCGAGTCGGAGCTTCAGCGGGTCTCCGCCGAATATGGTCAGATCCGTCAGTCGTTCGATCGGCTGCAGTCCGCCTTTCAGGCACTCGAACAAATCGCGGGAGAGCACGCGGCGGAGCGCGCGAGGCTCGAGGCCGTCGTCGGCGATCGCGACAGCCAGCTGAGCGCACAGGCGGAGCGCCATTGGGTCGCACAACAGGACGCGCAAAATGCGCTCGCGGAACTCCAGGAGAGGCTCCGGCAGGCACTCGACGCGGGCGGTTCCGAGATTGCGCGGCTTCAGCAAGAGATCGACGCCCTGCGCCGGGAGCTCGACGCCACCCGGACCCACGCCGAAGCGTTGCGCGGTGTCGCCGAGCGCGTGCCGGATCTCCAGACGGAACTCGAACGGAGCCAGAACGAGGGGCGCCGGCAATTCGAACGCGCACCATACGCATTGTGCCGGTGTTCGCAGAGCGGCGCGATCACCGACGCGAATCATTCGTTCGTCACACTACTCGGTTGCCGGCGCGTCGATGAGTTGCGGAACACGGATTTCGTGGCGGCCGCGCTCGACAGTGCTGGCGATCTGGACTGGCTGCTCGAACGAGCGCGGACGACGCGCAAGACAGAGACAGTCGAGACCCACTGGAAGACCCGGGATGGCCGCCGTCTCGTCGTTCGGCTGCAGGCGCTCGCCACCACGACGGGATCGATCGACATCGTCGCAGAAGACATCACGGGCGTTCGTGCGCTCGAAGAACGGCTCCGCCAGGCCCAGCGAATGGAGGCCGTCGGGCGCCTGGCTTCGGAGGTCGCCCTCACGTGTGACGCGCTGCTCAGCGACGTCGCCCGGGGTGCACACGAATGGCTGGCCAGAATCGGCAGCGACGACGCCTTGCGGCGGCACGCTGAACGCCTGTTGACCGACGTGACGCGGGCGGCGAGTTTTCTCCGGCAGCTCGGGACGTATGGAAACGAGCAGGTGCGTGCGCTCGAGCCCGTCAGCGCACAACGCGTCTTGCGGGATCTCGCGCCCGTGCTGAAGCGTCTCGTCGGCGACCAGATCGAGCTGGTCTTGCCGAAGTCGGGCGGCTCGTTCAACGTCGACGTCGATGCGGAGCGCCTCGAGCGGGTGCTCATCAACGTGGCAGGCTATGCACGCGAGCGGATGCCTTCGGGCGGACAGGTCAGGATTGATCTCGCCACGACGGCCGTCGGCCGCAGATTCGTCGCCAGATATTCCAACGTCCGTCCCGGGGATCACGTTCTCATCACGGTGACCGAGCTGCCAGCAGTCGGTGAGTTCCGCGGCGACAGCGAACGGAGTTCACGATCCTCCGACAAACCCGGAGTCGACCTTGGCGTCCTTGTCGACCTCATCGCCTCCTGCGGCGGCCACTTGTGGTTGGAAGCGCAACCGGCGGGGAACATGGTGGCGAAGATTCACCTCCCGAAGCCCCCGGCCGGCAATGCGACTGATAACCGTGGCGGACGGCTGTCCAGGTGGTTCCGTTCTACGTCGGCAGCCAACGTCCGCGCCTAGCGGACGCTTTGAAAAATCCTGAACGCCGAACGTGCAGGCCTGAAGCCGTCGGCAGCCCGACACGTATAGCGCCAGGCCCACGATAGTCGTCGCGACGATCAGTCCGATGATCGCGGGACGCGGCCGCGAGTCGGATCGTGAGCGGCACATACCGCAGCCGGCCGCCCTTCGGTGTCGTCACCTGGCCGTTCCAATCGGACCGCTGGACGCAGATCTGCCGCTTGCCGAGATCGACGTCTCTCCACTCGAGCGCGATCATCTCGCCGCACTGAAGGCCCGGCTCCCCACCTAAGAGCAGAAAGCGCTGCGAGATCTGTCGAAGTGACGTGCTGGATCCTATGAAGCGCCGCGGGACGAGGTTCAATGTCGATCGCATAAAAGAGGAGGACGGTCCGCGCGCGAGGCGGAGCGGCTGCCGCTACCGCTTCTTGACGGATTTCCGAGGTTTTGATGGAACCCTGATGGTTGGGCCGTTGCAGCTGAGCTTGCGCGGAATAGTTCTGCCGCAATACGTATCTGCGTGATAATGCAGTCCTTCCGCACCTGCGAGCGGAAGGGGGAACCCCAAGTGGTCTGCCAGCACTGCGGCAGCGCCGTCGCGCCCGGCGTCGCGCGCTGTCCTTCGTGCGGAACGCCCGTCCTCCGCACGGTGGACCCCGACGTCACGTACCTCTCTCCCGCCTCGTCTGCCGCATGCGGTACTTCCGGCAGCACCGTCGTGCAGGAGGGCCCGCTTCACGCCGGCCAGGAAATCGGCTCGCGCTATCGAGTCCTCCGCCTCCTCGGCCTCGGCGGCATGGGCGCCGTCTATGAAGCGTGGGACGAAGAGCTCGGGATGTCGGTCGCCCTGAAAGTGATCCGCGCGGAACTCGTCGCCGATCCCGCGATGGCCCGCGTACTCGAACGGCGGTTCAAGGAGGAACTGCGGATCGGCCGGCAGGTGACCCACGAGAATGTCGTCCGCATCCACGACCTCGGACATGTCGACGGCATTCTCTACATCACGATGCCGTACATCGAAGGAGAGGATCTCGCGTCGATTGTCGCACGCGAACGCGTGCTGACAGTCGGGCGGACGATGAAGATTGCCCGCACGATGATCGCGGGACTCGCAGCCGCGCACGCGGCAGGCGTGGTTCATCGGGACCTCAAGCCCGCAAACATCATGATCACCAGCGAAGGCGCGGCCATGATCATGGATTTCGGGGTTGCGCGATCGACCAGCGGACGCAGCCTGCCGTCATATCCGGGAGGGGCTGCCGGAACGGTGGCGGCAGCGCAGACGGTTGCCGGCGCGATCATGGGGACCATCGAATACATGGCGCCGGAACAGGCGCGGGGCGTTCCCGTCGATCAGCGCGCGGACGTTTACGCGTTTGGCCTGATTCTGTACGACCTGCTCGTCGGCCGTCACCGCGCTGAGCAGGCGGGCAGCGCGGTCGCCGAGCTCCAGGCGCGAATGGAAGAGCAGCCGCCGGCCGCAAAGTCGCTCGTTCCTGAGATTCCTGAAGCGCTCGATCGCATCATCTCACGCTGCATCGAGCCGGATCGCGAGAAGAGATTCAAGAACGCCGGCGAACTCGCGGCAGCACTGAACCGCCTCGACGACAACGGCGTTCCCATTCCCATAAAGCGCGTGTTCGGCGTCCCCGTTGTGGCGGCAGTGATCGCGCTCGCGATCGTGCTGCTCGCCACCACGTGGTACTTCGGCCGCAGCTGGCGCGCCCCCATCGAACACGAACCCGTGTCGGTGCTCGTTGCCGATTTCGACAACAAGACGGGCGATACGACGTTCAATGGGGCCGTCGAGCAGGCGCTCGGGATCGGGCTGGAAAAAGCCTCGTTCGTCAGCGTGGTGCCGCGCAAGGATGCGCAGGCACTCGCCCTGCAGCTGTCGCCGGGCAGCCAGGGTCACGTCACCAACGAGTTATCGCTCGTCATCGCACGCCGGCAAGGTACGAAAATCGTGGTATCCGGATCGATCCAGCCGTTGACACGCGGCTATCGTCTGCATGCGAGCCTTCTCGACGCGTCCACCGGCAAGGCGATGCGATCGCTCGATCAGACCATCACCACCCGCGATCAAGCGCTGCCCGCAATCGAAACGCTAGCGGCCAAACTGCGCGCACTGCTCGGCGAAACCGCGAGCGAGTCCGCCAAAGTCGCGCAGGGTGAAACTTTCACCGCGGGCTCGCTTGCGGCGATGCAGGCGTATGCCCGCGGCCAGCAGCTGGCCGCGATAGGCAGACGCGAGGAAGCGCTCAAAGCGTACGAGGACGCGATCTCTGCCGATCCGAACTTTGGCCGCGCCTACGCCGGGATGGGAGTCGTTTACTTCAACCTCAAGCAGTTCGACAAATCGGAGGAAGCCTATCAGAAGGCATTGAAACACCTTGATCGCATGACGGAGCGCGAGAGGCTGCGCACGCTGGGCGGGTATCTCATCAGTGTGCCGCGCAACTACGTGCAGGCCGTCGAGACCTTCAGGGAGCTCGTGAAGAAATATCCGACCGACAACATCGGATACTCCAATCTCGCGCTGGCGCACTTCTATCTGCATCAGTTCGCCGAAGCGAAGGAAATAGCCATGAAGGGGATCGAGTTATCGCCCGACAACGTGATGCAGCATTCGAATCTGGCGTCCTATGCGATGTACGCGGGCGATTTCGCGACAGCGATTGCGGAAGCGGACAAGGTGTTGAAGGCGAATCCGAAGTACGACCTCGCATGGCTGACGCGCGGATTGTCGCACCTGGCGAGCGGCGAGAGCGCCGCGGCGCTCCAGGATTACGCGAAACTCGGCGAAACCGGCGCGCGGGGCGCTGCGCTCCAGAACACCGCGGAAGCGGATCTGGCGCTCTCCGAAGGCCGGTATCGCGATGCCGTGCGCGTGCTGGCGCCGGGCATCGAGGCCGTGCGACACACGAACGCGACGGGCGACCTCGCGCAGAAGTACATCGCGGCTGCCGAGGCGAGCCTCGGATTGGGCCTGAAGGTGCAGGCTGCCGATTACGCCAGCAAGGCGCGCGCGCTCGGGAAAGACGAGGCGGTATTGTTTCCGGCTGCGCTGGTGCTGATCGAAACCGGACACGAGGGAGCAGCACAGGAAATCGCGGGAACGCTCGAAAGTCAGCTGCAGGCACAGACCGCGTCCTATGCCAGGCTAATCGACGCGAAAATCGCCCTCACGCACGGGCGCTTCGGCTATGCCATCGAGGCGATTCGCGAGGCGCAGAAACGCTATGACTCGTGGTTCTCGCGGTTCCTGCTCGGCCGCGCCTACCTCGACGCCGGCCCGACACACGCAGCCGAAGCGCTGAAAGAGTTGACCCAGTGCGTCAATCGCCGCGGCGAAGTGACCGATGTGTTTCTGGCGAACACGCCATCCGTGCGCTATCTTCCGCCGATGTATTACT
Source organism: Vicinamibacterales bacterium (assembly GCA_035637115.1). Taxonomy (GTDB): domain Bacteria; phylum Acidobacteriota; class Vicinamibacteria; order Vicinamibacterales; family 2-12-FULL-66-21; genus JAICSD01. The sequence continues at coordinate 9,472 of DASPXV010000239.1, read as the reverse complement.
GGCTGGCACGCGCGCAGGAGGCCGTGGGGTCGTCGGCGGAAGCGAAGAAGACCTACAACGAATTCCTCACGCGGCGGCCGGCGCCGGATACGACGGACAATCTTGTGACCGACGCCCGCCGCCGCGCGAAGTAGCCGTTACTGCACCACGACGACAGAGTCGCTCAATCCGGCCGACGCGCCGGACATCGTCGCGATCAGCCTGTATGTTCCCGCCACGCTCACCTTCAGGTCGGTGAACGACACCGTCCCGGAATTATCGAGCGCCACCTTGAGGGTCCCGGCCAAAGAGCCTCCGAGCGGTCCGCTCGAAATCGCAATCGAGACCTGCCCGCTCTTCACCGGCGCGCCGTTGCTCGTCGTCACTTTGACGGTCACCGGCGACATGATCACGCCGACCTGCGCACTCGTTGGCTGCTGAACGAAGGTGATGATGTCCGCCGCCGGGCTTCCTGAGACCGCGATCGGGTAGCACGCCTGGTTGTTGATACCGCTCCCGGTGAAGGTAATCTCATCTCTCTCGAACACCTCGTTCCACGGATTAGTCGTCGGCATTCCGTCGATGCCGAGGCGCAATGTGTAGGTACCCGGCGGCGTCGTACGCGGCACGGGGATGATCGATTGTCCCCATGCCGTCTGGGCTCCCGCGAACAGTTCGTTGTTGTCGAGATCGGTGAGCACGATCGGGCTGCCGAGAGACGGCGGACACGCTTGCGTGCCCGGGAACAGCTCGAACCGGTTGCGGAAGGGGGTCAGCGAATTCGCCGTCCCCTGATTGAGGACCGTGAAACCACTCACGCCGAACGTCTCACCAGGGGCGAGCTTAATCGGCGCCGATACCGTCGGATTCGACGCGAGTTTGAGGTCAGCGCCCGGCAGGATCGTGATCGGCATGCTCAGGAAGTTGTTCGCCTCCTCGCTCTCCACCACTTCGGCATTCTTCGACACCACGCCGTTGCCATCATCGATGACGACGCGAAGGTAATACGAGCCCGGGGCAATGAGCGTTGACGCTTTCGTCGTCACTGGAATCTTCACCGTGACGGGTCCGAACGTGCCTCCACCATTGGGGTAGATGATGCCGAACTGCTGGCTGTCTCCCAGCGGGATATCCGTGACTCTGACGATCGGATCGTTGTGGGTCGTCAGATAGGCACGGGCGGAGAAATAGAGCCGCGCCGAATTGGTCTGCGCATTTCCCTGGTTGACGAACGACACCGCCGGAATGCTGACCGTCTCTCCAGTGTAGACAGGACTCGGAGTGGCGTTCAGGCTCGGCGTCGTTATAGCGAGATCCGGCGCCCAGAACTTCGCGCTTGCTTTCGCGGCGGCCAGACCGTTCACGACATTCCTGGCGTGCGCGGTCACCCCGTGGCTCACGAAGGTCTGATTGAACGTTTCAGGAACATCCGGTCCGTGATCGTGGTAGACACGCAGCGTCACTCTGACGCTGTCCGACGCCACTTCCGCGCGATAGCCGTCAGGTATCATCCCCGGCGGAGGCGGCGGCACGACGTAGAACGTCGAGCTCGGAAAGGTCGGATCCGTCGTCGTCGTCACGAGCTGCAATGCAGTCGTATTGTCAAGCGGCTGATTCGGATCGTTCAGGGTCGGATTGTTGATGGCAGAGATCAGCTGATCGACTGGAACTTCCACGACCGTGCTGCTGCCGTCGGGCAGCGTGCGGCACGCCGGTACGCGATACGTCCGATAAACCAGCAGTCTCGTGCGGTGCCCCGCCGCCACGAGCGCCGCCGCATTCGTCACGTTCACGATGCCTTGGTACGCGGAGGCCGTCGTGGCGCTGGTCGTTGTCGTAAAGGTCACATCCGTGATGTTCGGGTTGATCGCTCCCGTGCCGGTATTCGTGACCTGTGGTTCGCCGAGCGTCGTGTTGCCAAGTTCCGGGTTCCCCAATTCAGGGTTGCCCAGTTCAGGATTCCCCAGCTCCGGATTGCCGAGCTCGGGATTGCCCAACTCCGGGTTGTGAAGCTCGGTGTTGCCCAACTCCGGATTCCCGAGCTCGGGATTACTCGGGTCGGGATTCAGAACGATGCTCGCCGTGTCCCCGCCCGACACCACCGAGCCGCCGATGCCTGTGATCTCCGCCACGCTGACCACCACAGACTGGTTCTGCATCGACGTGATGAAAACGGTCTGCGTAAAGCTTCCGAACGGAACGATCGCCACGTCGCGCGCCTTGACGCTCGCGTCCTGCGAGAAGGACGCGGGGGCGGACGCCGGCAGCGAAAAGCGGAAGTACCGCTGGAACGACGACCGGTTCTGCATGTATGTCACGAACGCGCGCGTCCCGTTGAGCGCCTTGGATGTCGTCGGCGAGCCGGCAATCAATCGAGACGCGAGTTCCGCCGTGTAGATGTTGGCGTTGCGCGAGCCGGCGTTCAGACATGAAACGGCGCCGGAGCCCGGCGGACTGTATGCCGTCCAGTCGCCGTTGATGTTGCCGCCGGGGAAGATGACATCGCGGTTGTCGGTCCAGACCGCGTGGAAGGTCGCCGAGGGCGGGTCGGCGGGCGTCGTGGCCCAGACCCACGCCGGAATCGTCGCCGCCGCATTCCTGATGAAAGGCGCCGATGACGCGAGTGCCATGTAATCGCCGATAAATGGACAGCAGCCGGCCTTGTACATCGGCAGGTTCGGACGGTTGATCGCCCGAGCCGGCGGACTGCTCCCGGGAACGGACGCAACATCGTGCGTCGACGAATCGAGGGCGTAACGGCTCATGAACGCGGAGCTGATGACATGCTCGTCCGCGGGATCCAGCTGCACCACACGCGTGGCCATTTCGCGCGTGATCCCGCTGACGTAGGTCGGCGAGATGTCGCCGTACGCTTCGTAATAGAGCAGCATCAGCCTGCCCCGGCTGAACACATAGCTGGGCATCACCTGAGGCCCGGCGATGCGCGTAGTTCCAGCCGGTACGCCGTCGAGCGCCCAGGCGGATCCTCGCGGCGGTGTGTCGCTCCACGAGGATTGCAGCGGGTGCGGCGTTGACCAGGTCCGGCCGCCATTACTCGACATGGTGCCGTAGATCAACGGCGCGCCGCTCGCGACGTCGTTGACCACGCGACGTGCCTGCCACGCAACGTGAAGCGTGCCCGCGGCGTCCGCCACCATCGCGGGGAACGAGTTCGTGCGGAAGGAATACGACGGCGACCCTTGTGTCGGTTGATCGAACGTGGGAATGGCCGTCGGGCCGGAGATCACGACCGGACTGGTGAAGTGGAGACCGCCGTCGGTGGACTTCGCCATCAGGATCTGGTTCGGATACAGCGCGCGCCAGACCGCGTACAGGTGGCCGTTGTTCGGGTCTACGGTCAGCGCCAGCCCCTGGTTGTAGATGTAGTTCCCGTTGATCTTGAACGGGTTCACCCAGCTAGTCCCGCAATCAGTCGACCGCGAAAACATCAGCTTCGTTCGAAAATTGCCGTTCGAGGTGACGCCGTCGAAAATGGAAAAGGCCAGGTACAGCGGACCACACGCTTCCGGATCTGATGACGTGCGGTTGACGTCCGAGATGAACGCCGGCTTGTCTGTGAAGACGCCGTTCGACGATGCCGACCCGAGTTGAACGACGATGTGCGTTCCCTCCGCGACGATGCTGTGCCTCCCCTCCACAACGGGGATATCCCGCCAGTTCGACACGAACATGGCGCTCTGCCCGCCGCGTGTGAACGCGACGCCGGCGAGCGCGAATCGTCCGGCCGTCATGACCGCGATGACGGGATCGGTGGCGGCGTCGTATCCGTGGATCGGCGAGCTCAGGCCGGCGATCGACGTGTCCTGCGGGGATCCGGGCACAAGCCCCGTGGTCCAATGGTGGCCGCGGTCGTACGAGAAGTACACGCCCATCCATGCTTCCGCGGCCGTCGCTCCTTCGGGCGGGAACTTCGCTCGCGTCCGCCCGCTCCTTGCCACGATCGGCGTCTTGCCGGAGCCTCTCGCCCAACTGCCTTCACCTGAATCGCTACTCTGCTGGCCCGATTCACCGGTGCCCGTATCCAACGCGAAATCGACCGAGCGATAGTCATTGCCTGCCGCAAAAAGGTGATCCGGATTCACTGTCGAGACACCGACGACCGGCTCATTCTGGCGCTGGAGAAACTTGTCGCCGACAAATTGATCCGTGACGCCAGACATGACATTGACGTTCGGTGTGACTGAGAGCGGCGGCGCTCCTTGCTGTGCGTGGATCGCGAGCGCGCTGCAGGCCAACGCGAGAGCGACGACGAGGATCTTCTGCTGCGGGCGCGCGACAGCGCGAAGACACGAGGCGATGACACGTACGACGGCAACGGCTCTCTTCATGGGAACCTCCTCCGGTCAAGGCGAGAGCGAGCGCCGCGTCACGTCGCAGGTCGTGGTGCGGCCGGGATGGGTAGTTAGGGCGATTACCTCCTTTGACGGAGACCCGATTATGCTCATCCGGACGCGGGATACAAGAGGTTTGTTCCCTTTTCTACCGCTCAGCTGGGTTTCGTCGACCCGATGGCTGGAAGCTAATCCGCCCGGGTATGTACGGCAAGTTACTGGGAAAACTCGGAGATCGCGGCGTACGAACTGGAGCTGCTAAAGCTGGACAGGGTCCCTCCGAAGGTCGGCGGCGCGAACGTCTTCGTCAGATAGCCGTCAGCCCGCCATCGGATCGGTGCTTCGCAACACCACTGTGCACTTTGCGGCGAGAGTACGCGTCAGTTCTCCCTGCGGTCCCGTCGTCGGCAACTGTTTCAGGAGCTGCATCAGCTCGAGCACAGCTTTTCTGATGTCCGCCACCGCCTCGCGCTGCGCGGCGTGGTCCCTTTCCGCGACGAGCGCCTGTTCGCGGGCTTTCTGCAGCGCATCGCGGAGGTGATCGCTTCCGGGATCGAGCTCGAATACCAGGAACTGGCTTCCCTGCTCTCCGGTTGTCAGCGCTCTGACCCGGTAGTGGAATTCCCGCCCCGTTTCGTCGAGCTCTGCACAGGGACCATACTCGCGCGATCCGGATACGCCCGAGCCCCAGAATTCAGAGGCCTCTTCGAGAATGTGACCGAGAAAGGGGAACGTGACGTCGGCGAGCCGCCGGAACCACTCCGGCGTCGGAGTGATCGGCGAGAAGGATCCGTCGGTCCGTCGGCTGAACACCGCGATATCCATCGCAGGCAGGAGCGTCGTCAATAGATCGTCGGTCATGCGAGCATTGCCCGTGCGAGATCCACAAACGCGTTCTCGACGTGGTCGCCCGTTTTTGCGCTGGCCCTCATGATCGACCACCCCCGTTGCGAGTAGCGGTGAAGCCGCCCATCGTTGATCTCCCAACTGCCGGCCAGGTCCGCCTTGTTGACGACCATGATGAAAGGAACGCGTCCGATCGACTGCTCGGCGGTCGCCTGCAACCCCACCGCGGTCTCCAGCGTCGATTGCCGGGTCCCGTCGACGACGAGCAGATACCCTGCGGCGCCGCGGAGATACGACGCGCGCAGCTTTTGAAAATCATCCTCACCGTAGATGTCCCAGATGACGAGATCGACGTGCCGGCCGTCCACATCAACGGGTTTCTTCTCGATTTTGACGCCCACGGTCGTCAGGTACTTGTCCGAGAACATGCTGTGGACGAAACGCGACACGAGGCTCGTCTTCCCGACCGCGAACGCGCCGAGGAGACAGATCTTCTTCTGCATCATCGGCGGGCCGGTTGTCTGGCATCGCCGGCCGGCGGCAGCACCCGCAGAGACGCGCGGCGGTTGCGCTGCTTCTCCTGCTCCGTGATACCGAGAGTGAGCGGCTCGGTGCTGGCAACGCCACGTCTGGAGAATTCCAATGCCTCGAGACGATCCGTTGCGATCGCGCCGAGAAGGGTCCTCGCGCGCGCGTCGCTCAATGGTCCGTTCAGCACGTCGGAGCCGTCCGAGTCCGTATGCCCGCGAACCTCAACCCGAATCCGCTTCCCCCGCGCGCGCGCCGTCTCGTTCAGCTCGCCCAGCAGACCCCGGACCGTCCGCACCACGTCGGCCTGTCCGGACGCAAGGGATGACGTCCCTTTCACGAACAATGGCGTGAGGGCCGCGAGCTGCGCCTCGAGCGCCGCCTCGGGATCGCGCCCCGCATACGCGAATCGGCGGACACCAGCGAGCGCCGGTGCCATTCGTTCGCTGTCGGTGATCCACCGCGCCGGCGCCTCGCCGCTCGCCGTCAGCAGCCCGTCACGATAACTGAGCGTGACTCCGTGTGGCGGCCGGAGCAAATCCATGGCTCGCGAGGTAATGAAGGGTACCTGGAGAGCCTGGTAAGGCTCCCATCGGCTCTCGACGCGATCGGGCCGAAGTGCGAACGAGGAGACGAGCGCCAGAGGATCGGCCGCGAGTGGATCCCGTAAACCGGCGACGAAGAACCGGCCATCGTGGCGGCCGGTGGAAAGAACGACGATGCCCGGTTCCGCGCCGAGACGTTCGACGTACGCATTCCAGCGTTGTCGTTCACGTACGCTCAACAACAGCCATCCACCCGCCGCGAGGAGGACGATGGCGGCAGCAATGAGCCAGCGCCGGTACGATCGTGGTCCCGGCGATTCGCGGAATTGGGCGACGAGGCATGCTTCGAGAATCCCCCTCGCCTTTTCGAAAGGGGCCGCATCGCCGCGGAACAATCGGAGTTCGGGCCCCAGCTGGCGGTGCATGGCCTCCACCGCATCTTCGAATATCTGGCGGATGGCGGGAGGGGCGGTGCCTCTCACGACACCCGCCACGACGGCATACGGCCCGCGTTCGACGAATACGGTGAGATCGCCGACCCGCAGCGCGTCGAGCGACTCGGCAGTGCCGACGCGGAACGAATCGCGAACGAAGTCCTGGATCGCCGTCAGCATCGCCGAGACCTGATCGGGGTCCTGGCCGGTGCCGTGCTCGCGCTCGACGTGCTGGAGCAGCAGCCCTGTTTCAGCGTGAATCAGGAACACCTGCTCGACGCGGTACTGCAGCGAGTGCAGCAGAACGATCTCGGCGAATGGTCTGCCCGTCTTCCACGCCGTCCAGCGCCATTGCAGCGCGCGCCAGGACAGCCTCTCCTCGATGCTGCGGCTGAACGAGTCCATCATGGCCGCGAGCGTGTGCCCGATGGCCCTGCGAATAGCCGGGCCCATGACGGGAAACAGCGCGTCCGCCAGAGGCTGTGGATCTTTGCGGACCGACGACGTGATGCTGTCTTCGATCAGCGGGGCGAGGGCGCGACTCAGCTGCGGGTCGCGTGCGCGGAGCGCAATCGCATCAGGCAGCACACGGCTGACATCGTCTGTGTGGACCGCTGGATCCTGAAAGTGCGCCTGCAATTCGAGCAGTTCGCGCTGCTCGGGGCCGACCAGCAACGTGCGCAGCTCTGCGAAGCCGTCATCGACAGCCGTACGCGAGCTCCGCGGTTCAGCCATTTGCCGCTGCCTTGCCGTCCGGCAGGCTGAACTCGTTCGTCAATCTCATGGCCATCTCGGTCAACAGGGACGCCAGCATCGCGCGATCCACCTTGTCCGACCGCAACTCGCCGGTCTCGCGGGCGAGCGCCGCGAGCACCTCGTCGATCTTCTGGCGGATATCGTCGCTCAGGCGCTGGTGCTGCTCGAGCAGCTGCTGTCGAAGCTCGCGTTGTCCCTTCGATAACTGCTCGTCAACACCTTGACGATCGTGATGCTCTGTCTCGATCTGGCCGGCAAGCGATTCGGTTTCGTGCCGCATGTACGAGTCGAACGCGTCGAGGCGCTGTTTCACATCGCCTTTGATGTCGTTCGTTTCCTTGATCAGCCGCTCGTCAAGACGCGCCAGGCGGCGCTCGATGTCGCGGAGCTGACTGCCGAAGAGGATGTCCCGCACTTTGTCGAGATTGGCGCCGCCGGTTGGATCGATCGTCGCGGCGCTCGCCGCGTCGTCCGTGCGCCGCGCGTCGCCGGCCACTGTGACTTGCTCGTCCCTGGATGGAATCATGGCGCTCTCCTCGACTTCTGGAGTCGCGATCGGTTGGAGCTCCGCGCCGGACCTCAGGGTCGCGCTATGGCTTGGGGCGGGAGCGAGGAATCGGAGGCTAGCATAGCCGGAGCAACTGTGCCACCGGTCGCAACGTGCAACTGCTGAGTCAGATCGCCAGGGAACGCGTCGGCGGCGCGATATACTCGCGGCAACACCGCATGCGTCATCCCGCACTCACGTGCCGCCACGCTTTCTGGATGGTATGCGCGTGTGTCCTCCTGCTGCCGCGTTTCGCCGCCGCTGAACCATCTGCCGCGATCGACTTCGACGGTGATGGCCGGCGCGACCGGTTCATGCTGGATCGCCGCGAGCCGTCGGTCCTTCAGGTCTGGCTGTCTGGATCAGATACGACGCAGGTGATTCGGACCCGCGTCCAGTTGCTGCACGTCGTCGCCGCCGATCTCGACGGCGATCACCGGCCGGAGCTGATCGCGTGCGACAGCGAATCCCGGATTCACGTATGGACGCGCACGCGCGAGCGGTTCCACTCCTATCGCCCACGCGACGTTGTCCCCGGCACGATCAACCAGCGGACCGGCCGTAGTCTCGACGACAACGACGAGGAAAGGCCCGGCGCGATCACGAGCACGCCGCTCGCGCCGTTCGCACTGACGCTGTGCGCGTCACCGCGCGCGCCCGGACTCGAGGCGTCCTCGTCCGGCGCTCCTCACACCGCACGCGCGTACGAATCGTCAGCGGCGGCCGCCCCTTTCGCCCCTCGTCCTCCTCCAGCGCACGTCCTGCCTTAGTCGGCCTGTTCCAGTCGTCCGATGGCGCCGGCCACGTCCAGCGTCTTCGCGACAGGGATGGGTCCCTACTAACTTTTTCAACGCGACCGTGCACCGTCTCGCCCGCGCCGGCGGAACGCCCGTCGCGTTGTGGTGGCGTGCGATCCATGCGAATTGTGCTGGCAGACATCAAGGGGAGCGACGGTTTCATCAGCAAGGACACCGTCGTCGGCGGCTACGGCTCGAGGCTGAAGCCGTTTTCGAAAGTGACGCGGGTCGTGGCGCGGCTGAAGAGCGGGTTCCACGAGATTCCGAGTGTGCATCTCGCGTATGCCGCGGCACTGGCGGCGCGGGCGGGCCACGAAGTCGCCGCGTCTTCCGGCGAAGTCGTGGACGGCGACGTGGCGATCGTGCTGTCATCGCTGGTCGATTACCGCCGCGAAACGGCCTGGGCGCGAGCGATGCGGGCCCGCGGCGCGCGGGTCGGATTCATCGGTCTGACATCGCAGAAATTGCCGCACCTGTTCGAGGACGCCGCGGATTTCATCGTCGGCGGTGAACCCGAGTCGGCACTGCTGCGGCTCGTCGGCGGCGAGACGCTGAACGGGATGGCGGCAAGCCCACAGATCGAAAACCTCGACTCGCTGCCATTTCCGTTATGGGATCCCTTCGTGCTATCGCGGCGCGCGGTCCGCGTGCCATTCGCGGGTCGGCCGTACGGAGGATCCCTGCCCGT
>DASPXV010000238.1:0-25677 GCA_035637115.1 Vicinamibacterales bacterium | reverse complement strand
TGGAATGACCGGCTCTCCATCGTAACGTTGTAGTGCTGCAAGCACTCAACACGGTGGACAGAGCCACCGGAATCGCGGGTTAGCGCTCAAGGGCGCCAGAGCCGCATCGAAGGGAGCCGGTCATGAAACAGGTTACTACGTACGTTGGGATCGACCCGCACAAGAAGGATCTGTTTATCGCGATGTTGGTTGGCACTCAGGCGACGCCGGTGACCTGGACGGTCGCGAACGAGCCGAACGCGATCCGCCGTCTGGTGCGGAAGCTCGAGCGGGAGGCGCCCGGCCCGATGTGATCGTGTTATGAAGCCGGACCAATATGCGACGTACGGCGCGAATACAACCCCTGCGTGTAACGAGTTTGTCACGAGTGGCGGTTCCACGCACTTCAGTTGGAGCGAGCTCAACGGCGGCTTTAGCACAGGGAATCCGCATAGTCCGTATGGTGTCGTGAAGGGAGCACTGACAACGGGACTGGAATCAACGCGCACGAACTACAATCGGGGCGGTGTTCGGCTGTCGTCTGGGTATCGCTGTCCTCACGGGAATGCGTCGCCCGCTGTTCAGGGGGCCGAACAAAGTCTCCACATGCAAGGACGCGCAGCCGATATGTATTCGAACGATCACACGTGGACGGAAGGGGAGTTCGCGCTGCTAAAAGCCGCTGCTGACAACACGAGTCCCGCGGAGTCGCTGAATTGGGATACTTACACCGACCATCACTATCATGCGGCGTGGTAGCCTGCGAGAAAGGAACAGCGCAATGACAAAGCTGACCGCTCGTCGACCGTGGGTTTTCGTGGCTGCCATTGTGGCGTTCGCGCCAGCCGTCTACTCTGGGAGACCCCTCGTCCAGCTCGGCGAGCAAGAGCAGCTGGCACGCCAGCTTCTTGCGTCGGATGGGCGTGAGCGGCGAGCCGCACTGGAATCCGCGCGTAAGCTCGGCGCCAGCATGGATTCATCCGTGCGCTCGGCCCTGTTTACCGCCTTGGAGCACGAAGGCCGCATGCACGCGGAGCGCTATCGTGCCGCGAAACGCGGAGAGTTCCTTCCTGAGCTCGAGGATGCGGAGTTCATCGGTGCGCTGACACGCGCGGTCGTTGAATTGAAGGATTCTCGCGCGATTCAAGGTCTCGTGGCAGCGCTTGGCACGGGTGCGATCGTCACAAATGCGCTCGCTGACTTTGGCGAAGCCGCGGCGCCAGCTGTGATCGCTGTGGTCACCTCGAACGAGAGCGTGCCGGACGCCGTCGATCACGCGCTCATCACGCTTCGATTCATGGTCGAAGGCAGCCGTGATCGGCCACTCGCTCCTGCAACACTCGCCAGTATCAACCGAGCGGCGAAACAGCGCCTTACCGGGCGCCAGCCGTTCGTGACAACGATATGGCGAGCGATTGATCTCGCGATGGTCTTGCAGGACCCTGGACTCAGCGCGATCGTAAAGTCGATTGCCGACAGCCCATTGGAGATCTATGGCAGGGGCGTCGACGATCCCGAACTCGTTGAACGCACGCAGAAGCTTGCGGCGGACCGGCTCGCCGGTGTGCCTGCACTTCCGGTGCGGAAGGCCGTATCAGAGCTGATAAAGTAACAAACGGGAACGTCCTTCGCGAACCGGTCGTGCCAATTGGCGAGAGCTCGCCGGAGGAGAACGTGGCCCTCGCCGCGGCGCTCAGCGCCTTTGTCGAGCGACGCACCGAGATAGACCGAGAGCGGCGGCATCGCGGCACTGACGACGCCGAGGAGCGACTAGCGGATCAACGCGGAGGGGGATGCCGTCCACGCGAGCGACATGCCCTGTCGCAGGTTGCGGCCAACCCGCCGCAGGCGGCTGGCCGACGTCGCCGAAGTGTCAGTCTCGTTCGACACGCGTCCAGCTGCCGTCCGGCGCCTGGACCCAGGCGTGGCCGTGCATGTCGAGCCACTCGCCGTTCGGCTGATCCTTCTTGCGATCGGACCCGAGGCGCAGCACGTTGCCGTCGAGATCTTCGACCTGCATCTCGAGCCCCCAGTAATAGTTCGTCGGCGGATGCCGGATCCGAGCCCCCTTCGCGCGGAGCTCTTCGAACAATCCTTCGGCATCACCGACGCCGACCCACGCCCACGATCCTGAATGCCCCTGGTCCCCCTCCACCAGGAAGAGGCAGCAGCGATCGCGCGACACCGACGTGATGACGGGCGCTTCCTCCCAGTCGATCTTGAACCCGAGCACCGTGACGTAGTACTCCACGCTCGCCGCGAGGCTCGCGACGCGGAAGATCGGAGCGGCGCTGCTGAACGACGTCTTACGCATTCTTCGGCAGCCGTTTGAGGAGCGCGGCGGCGCGGCGGAACCACGGCCGCTCGCGCCGGCGGATGTAATCGGGCATCGTGGCCTTCTTGCGTATGACGCGCTCGGCCCACTCACGCGCCTCGGCCTTGCGCCCCTGATGCGCGAGAAACATCGCGTAGTTGTATTCGGTCTCCGACAATGTGGACGTCGTGGTCACCTCCGCGAACAGGGCGTCCGCTTCATCAGCGCGCCCCAGCTTCGCCAGTGCGTGCGCGCGGAGACCCGCCGCGCGCTGGTAGTCGTACTTCGGATCGCGCGATGTCACGATCGCGAGATCCGATTCGGCCGCCGCGACGTCGTTCAGCGCGAGCGCGCACAAGGCACGCCGGTAGCGCGGATCGATGGCGTCCGATTTGGCGATGACGATATCAAAACACTCGCGCGCCCTGGCGAACTTCCCGTCGTCGAGGAGCAGATCACCCAGCTCCTCGTAATTGCCGACCGACGGGTTGTCGAAGACCATCGCCTCCAGTGCCTTGATGCGCTTGCGGCGCGGGAACACCTGGTACGCGCCGTGAAGCAGCCGGACGTCCGGGACCACTTCGACGAAGATGTACACGAGCGCGCCAAGGCCTCCGCCGATCAGGATGATCCACAGCCAGTAGGTGTTCGGACGGCGTCGAACGAAGTGCAGGATCGCCATCGCCTGCAGCACGATCCCATAGGGATAAAAGAGGCCGATCATCAGCCCGGCGACTATAGCAAATCAACGAGACGGCGCGTCCGGATCTCATCCTCGAAGCGCGCGTGCACTTCCTTTACGCCGGTGCGCGCGAGAAGCTCGACCACATTCTCCGCGCGGACGCCTCCGCCTGCGACAATCGCAATCCGTCCCGCACTCGCACGAACGAGCGCAGCGAGGGGACCGGCGCCTTCGAGGGCGCTGTCCGCCCCGCCAGACGTCAGCACGCGTGTCACGCCGGCGTCCAGCGCATCCTTCAGGGAGGCGTGCAAGTCCGGCGTTTCGTCGAACGCGCGATGGAACGTTACCGCAACGCCGCGGGCCCGCTGGACGAGATCGCGGGTGCGCTCGACATCCATTGTGCCATCCGATCGAAGGACACCAAGCACCAGACCCGCGGCGCCATTGGTGATCGCTGCGTCAACGTCACGTCGCGCTGCGTTCATCTCGTCATCGGAGTATACGAAATCACCTGCGCGCGGACGGACCATGGCGAATACGGGGATCGCGACGCGGTCCACGACCGCTTCGAGCAGCGCGACGGCAGGCGTCACGCCGCCCGCGTCGAGATTGACGCACAGTTCGAGGCGGTCCGCGCCGGCGCGCTCGGCAGCGCACGCGGCCTCGACGGATTGCACGGCGACTTCGAGCAACGGACGCGACATGACGATCGGATAGTATCCCCACCACATGTCGGGCAAGTGGCGCGTCGTCGCCATGCTGTGGTGGATCTCGTTCTTCAATTACGCCGATCGCCAGGCCATCTTCTCGGTGTTTCCGCTGCTGGAGCGTGAAATGCACCTTACGCCGGTGCAGCTCGGGCTTCTCGGCTCCGGGTTCGCGTGGGTATACGGATTGGCGGCGCCGCTGGCGGGTGTCCTCGTGGATCGCGTCAGCCGCAGGCGCGTGATTCTCGGCGGGCTGCACGCGTGGAGCATCATCTGCGCGGCAACGGCGTTCTCGCGCAACTTCCGCCACCTTTTTCTGTTTCGCGCAGCCGAGGGTCTCGGCGAGACGTTCTACTTTCCCGCGTCCACGTCGCTGATCAGCGACTATCACGGCGGAAAGACGCGGTCCCGCGCACTCGGGGTGCACCAGACCTCGGTGTACATCGGAACCATCGGCGGTGGATTCTTTGCCGGAGTGATCGCCGGGCGCTACGGCTGGCGGCTGGCCTTCACCGTGTTCGGCGTCCTCGGCGTGTTGCTCGGCCTGGTGCTCGCGCGGTTCCTGGCCGAGCCGCCGCGCGGCGCATCGGAAGGCACCGCCGGAGCGAGGCACGAACTCGCGTTCGGCACGTTCCTGCGGATGGTTCTCCGCACGCCCACGGTGTTGTGCCTGCTCGGCGCATTCATGTGCGCCAACTTCGTCGCCGTCGTGCTGCTCTCGTGGATGCCGAAGTTTCTCTTCGATCGTTTTCACATGAGCCTCGCCGTTGCCGGTCTGACGGCGACCGTCTTTGTTCAGCTCGCAAGCCTTGCGGGCGCTCCGCTCGGCGGGTGGCTCGCGGATTGGTGGCGACAGCGGTCGCCGCGCGGACGTATCGCAGTCCAGGCCGCGGGCATGCTGTTGGGCGCGCCCTTCGTTGCCGTCTGCGGCCTGACCGGTTCGATCACGGTACTTGTTCTCTCGCTTACGGCGTGGGGATTCTTCAAGGGGTTGTACGATGCGAACATCTTTGCGTCCGTCTTCGACGTCGTGCCGCCGGAAGCGCGTGGAAGGGCCGCGGGCCTGATGAACATGATCGGCTGGCTCGCCGGCGGCGGCACGGCGCCGCTCGCCGTCGGCATCGTCGCGCAGCGCTGGAGCCTGGGGGGTGCGCTCGCGCTGGCCTCGGTTGTCTACGTCGCCGCCGGATTGCTGCTAATCGCCGCGATGGTGTTCATGGGCCCTGCGGCAACAGGAGAGATATGAGAGCACTGCTGCTCGCAGGCGCGATGATCGCCGTGATCGTGCCGCGCGCCCCTGAAACACCATTCCTCACGTCCGAGCTCGTGTTTCCGCTCGAGTACTGGCACAACCACGCATCCATGATCGTCGAGGCGCGGAATGGCGGCCTGCTGGTCTGCTGGTTCCATGGCTCCGGCGAGCGCACGGCGGACGACGTAATCATTCGCGGCGCGCGGCTGAAGAAGGGAGCGCACGCGTGGAGCGAGCCGTTCCTGCTCGCGGACACGCCTGGCTATCCGGACACCAACGCCACGATGTTCATCGATCCGAAGGAGAGGCTCTGGCTGCTGTGGCCGACCATCCTCGCGAACGAGTGGCACACGGCGCTCATGAAATACAAGATCTCGTCGGATTACCTCGGCGACGGACCGCCGCGCTGGTCGGTCAGCGAAGTGCTGCACGTCACGCCAGGCGACGAATTCAAGACGACGGTGGACCGCGAGCTCGATCGGATTACCGCCGGCGTGAAGCTCGACGACCGTGAACGGCAGTACGTCGACAAGCTGCGGAAGGACGCGGGTGACAAGCTCACGCGACGGATTGGCTGGATGACCCGCGCGCACCCGTACGTGCTCGACGGATCCCGGCTGATCGTGCCGCTCTATTCCGACGGCTTCAGTTTTTCATTGATGGCGATCTCGGATGACTGGGGCGCGACGTGGAAGACGAGCACGCCGATCGTCGGCTTCGGCAACATCCAGCCGTCACTCGCGAGAAAAAAGGACGGGACGCTGGTCGCCTACATGCGTGACAACGGGCCGCCGCCGAAGCGCCTGCACGTGAGCGAGTCGAGCGATCGCGGCGAGACGTGGGGACCCGAGCGCGACACGATGCTGCCGAACCCCGGTTCGGGCGCGGAAGTGCTCGCGCTCGCCAACGGACACTGGGTGCTCGCCTATAACGATCTGGAGCAGGGACGTTACAGCCTGGCTGTGTCGCTTTCAGAGGATGAGGGGGCGACGTGGCCGTGGATGCGTCACCTGGAACTGGATCGCGATGCGTCGGCGCCCGAGCGGCGAGGGGAGTACCACTACCCGTCGATCATCCAGGCGCGCGACGGCACGCTCCACGCGTCGTACAGCTACTTCATCCCGCCCGCCACCGCGACACGCGATGCGGAAGGCCACGTGATCCGCAAGGCGATCAAGCACGCACACTTCAACGAGGCGTGGATCCGCGCGGGCGACGCGCCAGCGCGACCGCCCCCAGCAGGAACACCATCGCCGCGCTGAGATTCAACCATCGGTACTTCGGGTACCGGAGCTTCACGACGACGGTGCCGGTCGCCGGCGCGCGAAAAAGCGAGCTGCCCGCCGCTGTCATAGAGCGGCACGTCATGGCCGTTGACGGTGGCGCGCCAGGCTGGATAGTAGTTCGCCCGCACGATCACCGGCTCACCTGCGACCGCACGATCAATGCGACCTCTCCACCGAGGAAATCCAGGTTTCGCACTCCCCCTGTCCGCTCGTCATCAGGACCGGACGCGTGTCTGCATCGATCAACTGGAACTGCGATCACAGGCCGCCTTGAACAGCAGCTGGTTCCAGCTCGAAACAGGCAGCCGCGAGAGCAGCGCGGCCGCGAGCAGCCCGGCCCCGGCGCCCAGCACGCCAAGCGCCGCGGCACGGCCGATCCGGAAGGGTTGTCCGACGCGACGCCTCGATAGGATCGCGAGGACTGTCGCTACCGTGAGGACCACGCCGTAGTACGGAAGCCGCCATCCATGCAACGCCCCGGGGAGGGACGCCCATTTGCCTGTAAATGCAAAATTGATCCACCCAAGGAGAAGCGACAGAGCAAGCGCGACGAACGGCATCGGTGCTCGAGGATATCGCGGACCGGTATGGGAGTTGATCTGATCACCCCGCATCTGCTGCCCTTCGCCGGGATTCCGTCAACGACGCCGCCACTTACGGCGGCACGTTCCCAGGCGACCGCCGGATCTCCGGCAGCAGCCGTTGAACGGAGAGGTTCGTATGTCGAAAGCAGTCTGGATGGCCACGGCCGCGGCGTTGCTGCTTGCGGTGGCCTCGCACGTCGAGGCGCAGAGCGTCAAACGCGAACCGATCAAACCGCTGAACAGCGTGAATGGATCGTCCTCGTACCGGGTGTATTGCGCGCAATGTCACGGCATCAGCGGGCGGGGGAATGGTCCCGTGTCCAAGGTCCTCAAGGTTCCACCTGCGGATCTAACGCGCATCTCGACGCGGCACGGCGGACAGTTCCCCGCGGCGGAGGTGAAACGGATCATCATGGGCGAAGACGTCGTAACGGCGCACGGCGGCCGGGAAATGCCACTTTGGGGTCCTGTCTTTCGAAGCGTCGAAGATCCCGGGGTCGCCGAGCTGCGCGTCGCCAACCTCGTAACCTACCTGGAACGACTTCAGGAAAAGAAGTAGCGGCAACGGCGCGTTAGGATGGGGGCGTGAAACGCCTCCTCAGCGCCATCTTCTTTTCGCTCGTCACTGCTGCAGCCGCGCACGCCGTCGCACGGCTGCCTTCCGCCGACGGTCAGTTCTGGGACATCCAGGACACGTCCACCTGGGCGCAGGACAGCGGCGGCATCGCGACAGGCGGACGCGCCAACCCGTTCAACGGCTTCGGGTATCTGAAGCTCCAGGTCAAAAGCGCCGCGGGCGCCACCCTCGTCGACAACGTCTATCTGCGCGGCTTCGGCCTTGCGCATGACGGCGCCGAGCGGCTCGATTCGATCACGCCCGTCTTCGCCGCGGGCATCGTCATCGATCGGGCGATCTTTGCCCCGAAGGACACGAACTACCTTCGATACGTCGACAGCTTCACCAACACCACATCAGAGCCACGCGCGATCAGCGTGGCATGGGGCGGCGCCGCAGGCGCATTCGAGGATGGCGGGCGCGTGACGGTCGCCACGACGTCCGACGGCAACCGCACGATCGATCTCACGGACTCCTTCGTGACCGTGATGCAGAACGCGCGCGGCGTCGCAGATCCGATGCACGGTCCGTCTGGCCACGGTCCCTCCGCGCACGTGCTCGGCACCCGGATGGATGGCATCCGCCTGCGCGCGGGCGACATGTACGCGAATCCTTTCGTCGACGTCTGGCCCGGCTACGATCCCGCGCATATCGGTTACCTGTTCACCATCGGCATCCGATCTGGGGCGACGGCCTCCCTCATGACGTTCGTCGTCAAGGGCCTCAGCGAGGTCTATGACCCGCGCGGCGGGTCTCCGATTCCGATGAAGGACGCAATCGTCGCGCCGAAGAACTCCGCCGTATATTCAGGCGCCGACCCAAAGATTCCCGCGCCGGGTTCGCAGATCGCCGCTGTAACCGAGACGGCAAAGCGGCTCGTCGCGGAGCCGGATTTGCGCGGCCTCACGCCGCAGCAGCGATCGCAAATCGTGAACTGGCGCCTCGCGACGCAGGCGCAACCAACGTTCAGCGTTGTCGAGAAAACGGCGCCGCAACTGCAGGCCGCGATGACGCGGCGAGACATCGCGTCGGAAGACATCGTGCGCCATTACCTCGTCCGCCTTGCCACCCTCGATCGGAACGGCCCGGTGCTGCGCTCGATGCTCGCGATGAATCCGCGGGCGATCGCCGAGGCGCGAGCGCTCGATGCGGAGCGAGCGGCCGGCCATGTGCGCAGCCCGCTGCACGGGATCCCCGTCGCCTTCAAGGACAACATCGACGTGCTCGGACTGCCGGCCACCGGCGGCGCAAAGGCGCTCGTCGCTCATCGTCCGCGGCTGGACTCGCGAGTCGCCGCAGGGATGCGACGTGCGGGTGCGGTGGTTCTCGGCAAGACCAATCTCGACGAGTTTCCGTTCGGCGATTTCGGTATCAGCTCCGTCGGCGGCACTATCGGCAACGCGTACGATGCGTCGCTGAGTACCGCGGGATCGAGCGGCGGCAGTGCGACCGCGGTCGCCTCGAGTCTCGTGACTCTCGCTTTCGGCACCGATACGTGCAATTCGCTCTCGAACCCGGCAGCGTTTGCGTCGCTCGCGACGATCCGCACTACACGCGGACTGACCAGCCGCGCCGGCGTGATGCCGCTGAATACGTTCAACGACGCGGTCGGCCCGATGGCGAAGTCCGTGCGCGAGCTCGCGCTCGTTCTCGATCAGGTTACGGGCCCTGACGCGGAAGACGAGGCGACGCACGATTCCGCGTCGCATATCGCAGGCTCGTTTGCTGAAGCTCTCGACGCTGCCAGCCTGCGCGGCAAACGCGTCGGCGTGATGCGCCAGCTCTACGTCGGCGTCACGGGGGAACGCGAGGCGGCGGCAAAGATGGACGACGTGGTGCGTGAGTTGCGCGGCGCGGGAGCGACGGTCGTGGACGTCGCGATCCCCGATCTCGATGCCGAGTACGCACTCGCACGCGGCAGCGCGCCCGGCTCGTTGAAGGCCGGGTGGACGGCGTACCTGTCGCGCGGCGCCGCAAGCGGCGACAAGGTACTCACGATCGAGGATCTACTGGCGTCGGGCGGGATGGCGCCGGCCGGCGCGCGCCGTCTGCAGGACGCGCTCAGGTCGAGCGGCGAAGGGGACGATGGCCGCGCGGCCGTGGCGAAGTTCTTCGCAGCTCGCGCGAGGTTCCGCGGACTGTTCGAGGCACTCATGGATCGCGAGCGGCTCGACGCGCTCCTGTATCCGGCGAACCAGGCACGGCCGCACACACACGAAGGTGGACTGGAACGGTACGGCGGTGAGCCAGGAACGTGCGAAGAGAGCGCGATGACCGGCCTTCCGCAGGTGACGGTGCCGGCGGGTTTTCTCGGCGGCCGCTACCCCTTCGGGATTTCGTTCCTCGGCCGGTCATGGAGCGATCGCGATCTGCTTGCGCTGGCGCACGCGTACGAACAGGCCACACACCATCGTCGGCCGCCCCGCTTTTAGCTGCGGGAAATCCGGCAGCGGACCTGAAAAACTCCGCGCTCGCGAGCGGACCGATTGCCGGACCCTTGCAAATACCGCGTGTTTTTGGTCGCGTTGACTGGCACAGGCCATGCTCTACGACGGGTACTGTGAAATCCGTCCGGTTGATCGTGTCTGCGCTCGCCCTCGTCGTCGCCATCGTCGGCGCATCGACCGCGCCAGCGTTTGCGACCGGAATCAGCCGGAAATGCGGCACGAGCATCCACGATTGCTGCAAGGCACCCATCATCAAGTCCTGCTGCTCCGCACAGTCGGACGACGCCAATCCGGGCGGACCGACTGAATCGAAGGTTCGATTCGCGCCAAATGTGTCGGCCACACCTGTGGCCGTTGCCGGCACGATGTTCCTCGCCATCACGCCCGTCCCGCGCGTGTTGACGATCCCGCCGCGCGCACACCCCGCCGATCTCCCGATCCTGCACTCCACGCTGCTCATCTGAGCGCTCGTACTCTCGCTGGCCAGTAAGGCAGTTTTCTGCGGATCGATATTGATCCGTCCCGGCAGAGGTCCGACATGCGAGTGCTCTACGGATTGTTCATCACGCTCATTTTCTCGACGGTTGTCGCGGCGCAGCCGCCGGCGCGCCTCGCGCTCACGGACGCCGTCGCCGAAGCGCTCGCGAGGAATCCCGAGATCGCCGTGGCGCAGCGGCGTTACGACGCGGCGCTGCAGCGTCCCGTACAGGAGCGGAGCCTGCCCGATCCGATGATCTCGGCGGGCTACACGGCGAACGGCCGGCCGTGGCCGGGCGCCGGCCTCGGATCGGATCCGACCTCAAACATCGGGGTGATGGTGAGCCAGGAGCTGCCCTACCCCGGCAAGCTCTCGCTGCGCGCGTCCATGGCGCGCCGCGAGGCGGATGCTGTTGCTCAGGAGATCGAGGACGCGCGGCTGAGCGTCACGTCGCGCGTGAAGCAGGCGTATTACCGGCTCGCCTACACGTACGCGGTGGGGGCGGTACTGGAGCGCAACCGCGAGTTGCTCGGCACGCTGTTGAAAGTGAGCGAAACGCGCTACGCCGTCGGGCGCGCGGCGCAGCAGGACGTGATCAAGGCACAGACCCAATTGAGCGTCCTCGACCTGCAGCTCGCACGTATCCGCCAGGAGCGCGCGGCGCGCGAAGGAGAACTGAACGCGCTGCTGGCGTGTCCCGCGGCGACACCCGTCGGCCAGCCGGAGGACCTGCGGCTCACGACGTTCGACAGCTCGCTCGAATCGCTCGTTGCCGCGGCGAACGAGCATGCGCCGATGGTGCGCCGCGACCAGATCATGATCGATCGCTCGCGGATCGCCGTTGACGCCGCGCGGAAGGAGTACAAGCCCGACTTCGCCGTCAGCGGCGGCTACTACAACCAGGGCTCGATGCCCGCGATGTACGAGTTCCGCTTCGACGTGACGATTCCGCTGCAGCGCGCGCGACGCGCCGCAGCCGTCGCGGAACAGCTGAGCGGTGTGCAGCAGGCGCAGAGCGCGTACGACAGCACGCGGCTCTCGCTCCAGGGACGCATCCAGCAGGACTACCAGATGGCCTCCACGTCCGTGCGCCTGGCGCGGCTGTACCAGGACGCGGTCCTTCCGCAGGCACGCCTCGCGCTCGAGTCGTCAATGGCCAGTTATCAGACCGGCGGCGTGGATTTCCTGTCGGTGCTCACCAACTTCGGCGCCGTCCTGGAATTCGAGATGACGTACTTCGATGAGCTCGCCTCGTATCACGCGGCGGTCAGCCGTCTCGAGGAAATGACCGGCATCGCGCTGGTGCACTGAGGTCTTTATGAAACTGCTGAAGATATTGGCTGCGCTGGTTCTTCTCGGCTCCACGTTCGCCACGGGTTACGTGGTGCGGGCGACCAGACACTCGACGCCGCCAGCCCGGCGTGTCCTCTACTGGGTCGATCCGATGCACCCGCAATACAAGTCCGACAAGCCGGGGATCGCACCGGACTGCGGCATGCAGCTCGAGCCCGTGTACGCGGACGATGCCGCGGCACCACTCGCATCGGCGCCGCGGAAGATCCTCTACTACCGCGACCCGGAACAGCACGCATACACCGCGGACAAACCGGGGCTGAACCCGGAGACCGGCAACACGCTCGAGCCGGTCTACAGCGAGGCGGCACCTGATTCGATGCCGGCCGGATCGATCCGGATCTCACCCGAACGCCAGCAGGTGATCGGCGTCAAGTTCGCAGCGGTCGAAGCGGGCAACGCAAGCCGCATGCTGCGCACCGTCGGAAAAGTGGCGGCCGATGAAACGCGCGTCGGCCACGTGCACACCCGCATCGACGGGTGGATCGAGAAGGTGCTCGTCGACTTTACGGGCGACGTGGTGAAGAAGGGGCAGCCGATGCTCACCGTGTACAGCCCGGAGATGCTCGCGTCGCAGGAGGAATTGCTGCTCGCGTCGCGCGCGCGCGACGTGATGCCGTCGCTCTTCGAGGCGGCGAAGCGACGGCTGCAGCTCTGGCAGCTGAGTGACGATCAGATCGAGCAGGTGCTCAAGACCGGACAGCCGATCCGGAGCATCACCGTCCACGCGCCGATGAACGGCTACGTCACCGAGCGCAACGCCTTTCCCAACCAGAAGGTCACGCCGGACAGCGATCTTTACACGATCACCGATTTGAATCGCGTCTGGATCGTCGCCGACGTCTTCGAGTCCGATATCACGTCGATCAAGGCCGGCGCTCCCGCCAACGTGACGTTCGCCAGCGGCGGCGCGCCGCCGGTCGCCGCCCGGGTGAGCTACATACAGCCGCAGGTGGACCCGGCGACGCGGACGCTGAAGGTGCGGCTCGACGCGGCAAATCCCGGCACGCAGATGAAGCCCGAGATGTTCGTCAATGTCGAGTTCGGCGTTGCCACGACGCCGCAGCTCACGGTTCCCGCCGACGCGGTGCTGGATACGGGCGACCGTCAGACCGTGTTCGTCGATCTCGGCAACGGTTACCTCGAACCGCGCGCCGTGGTCGTCGGCGAGCGTTTCGGGGATCGCGTGACGATCACGCACGGGTTGTCCGTCGGCGAGCGCGTCGTCTCCTCCGGCACGTTCCTCGTCGACTCTGAGAGCCAGCTGAAAGCGGCGGCGAGCGGCATGGGCGCGCCATCCGATCCGCACAAAGGACACGTCAGGTGATCAACGCCATCATCGAATTCTCGGCGAAGAACCGCTTCATCGTGTTCGTGCTGACCGCCGTCGCGGTGGTCGCCGGCGTCTACTCGATGAAGACGATACCGCTCGATGCGATCCCCGATCTGAGCGATACCCAGGTGATCGTGTATTCGCGCTGGGACCGTAGCCCCGACATCCTCGAGGACCAGGTCACCTACCCGATCGTCACCGCGATGCTCGGCGCACCGAAGGTGAAGGCCGTCCGCGGGTTCTCCGACTTCGGCTTCTCCTACGTCTACATCGTGTTCGAGGAGGGAACTGACATCTACTGGGCGCGATCGCGGACCACGGAGTACTTGTCGGCGGTGCTGCCGCGCCTTCCGCAGGGCGTGCGAACGGAGCTTGGTCCCGACGCTACGGGCGTCGGCTGGGTGTTCCAGTACGCGCTCGTCGATACAACCGGCCGCCACGGTCTCGACGAACTCCGGTCCTATCAGGACTGGAACCTGCGCTACTACCTGAAGGCCGTTCCTGGTGTCGCCGAAGTCGCGCCGCTCGGCGGCTTCGTCCGCCAGTACCAGGTGCAGGTCGATCCCAACCGGCTGCGCACGTTCAATCTGCCGATCACGAAAGTCATCGCCGCCGTGCGTGCGGGCAACAACGACGCCGGCGGGCGCCTCGTCGAGATGACGGGCGCGGAGTACATGGTCCGCGGCCGCGGCTACGCGAAATCCGCGGCCGACATTGGCGACATCGTCCTGATGCGCAGCGAGAGCGGCGTGCCCGTCCGCGTGCGCGATGTCGGTGACGTGACGCTCGGTCCGGACATCCGGCGCGGCGTCGCCGATCTCGACGGCACCGGCGACACGGTCGCGGGGATCGTCGTCATGCGCCAGGGAGAGAAC
This sequence comes from Vicinamibacterales bacterium, assembly GCA_035637115.1. Lineage (GTDB taxonomy): Bacteria > Acidobacteriota > Vicinamibacteria > Vicinamibacterales > 2-12-FULL-66-21 > JAICSD01. The sequence goes on along the minus strand of DASPXV010000238.1, from coordinate 11,771 downwards.
GCGCTCGCGGTGATCGATCGCGTCAAGGGGAAGCTGAAGGAGCTCGAGCCGTCGCTGCCCCCCGGCGTGCGGGTGATCACCGTCTACGACCGGTCCGATCTGATCCTGCGCTCCATCGACAACCTGAAGCACACGCTGATCGAAGAGCTGCTGATCGTTGCGATCATCATCCTCATCTTCCTCTGGCACTTCCCAAGTGCGGCGATTCCGATCGTCACGATCCCGGTCGCCGTGCTCATTTCGTTCATCCCGATGCGCCTGATGGGCGTGAGCTCCAACATCATGTCGCTCGGCGGCATCGCCATCGCGGTGGGCGCGATGGTGGACGCGGCGATCGTCGTCGTTGAGCAGACCCACAAGAAACTGGAGGCGTGGGATCGCACGGGACGCAAGGAGGACTACCACCGCGTCGTGGTGGATGCGGTCAAGGAGGTCGGCGGCCCGAGCTTCTTCGCGCTCCTCGTCATCGCGGTCTCGTTTCTCCCTGTGCTGACGCTGGAGGCGCAGGAGGGCCGGCTGTTTCGCCCGCTCGCCTACACGAAGAACTTCTCGATGATCATCGCGGCGGTGCTGGCGATTACACTCGATCCGGCGATGCGACTGCTCTTCACGCACATGAAGCAGTACTCGTTCAAGCCGGTCTGGCTCGCGCGGATCGCCAACGCCGTCCTCGTCGGGAAGATCCATTCAGAGGAGAAGCACCCGATCAGCCGCATTCTGATCCGCGTCTACGAGCCGATCTGCGCGTGGTCGCTGCGCTGGAAATGGTTCGTGCTCGCCGGCGCAGTCGCGATCGTCGCCGCCACCGTTCCCGTCTACCAGCGGCTCGGCTCGGAGTTCATGCCGCCGCTCGACGAGGGGGCGCTGCTCTACATGCCGTCAACGCTGCCCGGAATATCCGTGACGGAGGCGCAGCGGCTTCTCCAGACGCAGGACCGGATCGTCAAACAGTTTCCCGAAGTCGAACGCGTCCTTGGAAAAGCAGGCCGCGCGGAGACCTCCACGGACCCGGCGCCGTTTTCGATGATGGAGACGGTCATCGTGCTCAAGCCGCACGAGCAGTGGCGGCACGTGGAGACCTGGTATTCGGATTGGGCCCCCGAATGGCTCAAGCCGGCGCTGCGCCGGGTGACGAGCGACCGCCTTTCGACCGATCAACTCGTCCAGCAGATGAACGACGCGCTCAAGCTGCCGGGCACCACGAATGCGTGGACGATGCCGATCAAGGCGCGCATCGACATGTTGACGACGGGTGTGCGCACGCCTGTCGGGATCAAGATCTACGGAGCGGACATCAAGGAAATCGAGCGCATCGGTACGGAGATCGAGTCGGTGCTGCCGTCGGTGAGCGGCACCCGCAGCGCGTTCGCCGAGCGGACGTCGGGCGGCTATTTCGTGGACTTCCAATGGAAGCGGGACGAGCTCGCGCGCTACGGGCTGTCGATCGACGACGCGCAGGACGTCGTGATGTCCGCGATCGGCGGCGACACGGTCACGACGACGGTCGAGGGACGGGAGCGCTACCCGGTGAACGTGCGTTACTACCGCGACTACCGCAGCGACGTGGATCGGCTGCGCCGCGTGATCGTCCCCGCGATGGACGGGCGCATGCAGGTGCCCGTCAGCCAGATTGCGGACGTAAAGCTGGTGAGCGGGCCGGCGATGCTGCGCAACGAGAACGGGATGCTGAACAGCTACGTGTACGTCGACGTCGCGGGACGCGACATCGGCAGCTACGTGGCGGATGCCAAGCGCGCGGTGGCGGACAAGGTGAAGATGCCCGCCGGCTACTCGCTCGTCTGGAGCGGTCAGTACGAGGCGATGCAGCGCGTGCGCGAGCGGCTGAAGCTGGTGCTGCCGGTCACGTTGTTCCTGGTGCTGGCGCTGCTCTACATGAACACGCGCTCGCTCGCGAAGACCACCATCATCGTCCTCGCGGTGCCGTTCTCCGCTGTCGGCGCGATATGGCTGCTCTACCTGCTCGGCTACAACATGAGCATCGGCGTCTGGGTCGGGCTCATCGCGCTGCTCGGCGTCGACGCGGAGACCGGCGTGTTCATGCTGCTCTACCTCGATCTGGCGTACGAGGAGGCGAAGCGCGAAGGACGGCTGCGCTCGCTCGGCGACCTGCAGCAGGCGGTGCGGCACGGTGCGGTGAAGCGGATCCGGCCGAAGTTCATGACCGTCGCGACGATGTTCATGGGCCTGCTGCCGATCATGTGGTCCACCGGCGCGGGCGCCGACGTGATGAAGCGGATCGCCGCCCCGATGGTCGGCGGCATCTTCACGTCGTTCGTCCTCGAGCTCGTCGTCTACCCGGCCGTTTACGAAATCTGGAAGTGGCACTTCGGTCTGAAGCGCGAGCTGGCGCTCGCGCCTGTTGCGGGAGAACCATCATGAAATTCGTGCGGATCGTCACGGTCATTGCGGCGCTCGGCGTTTCGAGCGTCTACGCGCAGGAGAAGAAGACCTACGTCGGCATCATCACCGACTCGATGTGCACCATCGATCATGCCGCGATGAAGATCGCCCCGCAGGACAAGTGCGTGCGGGACTGCGTCGGCGACGGACGCACCTACAAGTACGCGCTGACTGACGGCAAGGTGACGTACCTGCTCAGCGATCAGGAGACGCCGGCCAGGTTCGCCGGCCGCAAGGTGAAGGTGATCGGTGTGCTGTACACGAAGACGAACATACTGAAGGTCGAGAGCATCTCAGCAGTTCGCGTCCATTGAGCGGGCGAACGCGGATAATCTTCGAGCATGAGGAAATCGGCGGACCCGCTCCGCGCCCATCTGGTGCGCCTGCTTGACTGGGAAGAAGCGCATGTCGGGTTCGACAAGGCGATCGATGGGATCCCTCCGAAGCAGCGCGGATCGCGAATCGGAGGCTTTCCCCACTCACCGTGGCAACTGCTCGAGCACATGCGCCTCGGGCAGAAAGACCTCCTGGACTTCTGCCTCAATGCGAATTACGAGCAAGTGCTGAAGTGGCCGGATGACTACTGGCCGCAAAACGCCGCGCCGCCAGGCGCGGCGGCATGGAAGGAGAGCGTCACGAATTTCAAGGCCGATCGCGAGAAGCTCAAGCGGCTGGTTCAGAATCCCAACGTCGACCTGTTGTCATCGGTTCCGACCGGCCACGCGAAACAGACATATCTGCGCGCGATACTCCTCCTCGCCGATCACAATGCGTATCACGTCGGCCAGCTGGTCGCACTGCGTCAGGCGCTCGGCATCTGGCGATAGCGACGTGATCATACCGATGAGCCGGCCGATCGGATGAGTGCGCGCTGGCGTTCTGATTGCACTGCCTCAAGCGGGTGCATTCGATGGCGAGGGATACGTCCGGAGTCGTCGACTCGGTCGGGGCAGGTGTAGGGCGCGCGCTCGCCTGGATCGGCGACGTGTCGTGTTTCGGAGCCCGCGCGCTCCGCGACATGTTCCGCCGGCCATTCGAGCTCGATGAAATCGTGCGTCAGGTACACGAGATCGGCTGGCGGTCGGTCCCGCTGGTGGCGGCCGCAGGCCTAGCCGTCGGCATCGTGCTCTCCATGCACACCCGCGATTCTCTCGAGCGTTTTGGCGCCGAAGCGAAAATTCCCGCGGGTCTGGCGCTGGCGCTGGTACGGGAGACGGGACCGCTCCTCACGGGATTGCTGGTCGCGGGCCGCGTCGGCGCGGGCATCGGCGCGGAACTGGGCGCGATGAACGCGACCGAGCAGATCGACGCGCTCGAAGCCACGGCGATCGACGCCTTCAAGTATCTCGCCGTGACCCGCATCGCCGCATGCGTCATCGCGCTGCCGGTGCTGACGATCATTGTGGACTTCTCCGGGATATTCGGCGGATTCCTCGCCGAGCACGCCGTCTCCGGCATCGACTTCCGTTTGTACTTCACGCGGTCGTTCGAACTGATGTCGTTCGACGATCTCCTCCCGGCGACATTGAAGACCGCGGTGTTCGGGCTGATCATCGGCACTATCGCGTCATACCTCGGTTTCACGACGCGTGAAGGCACAGAGGGCGTCGGCCGGGCGTCCACGCGGAGCGTCGTGCTCGCCTCGCTGTCGATCATTCTGATCAACGTCGTTCTGGTAAAGCTGATCTTCGTGATCTTCCCCAGCCAATGAGCCCCACCGCACCTGCCGTTCGCGTGGAGCACCTGTCGAAGACCTTTGGCCCGAAACGCGTGCTCGATGATGTCTCGTTCGATGTCTCGCGTGGCACGTCGTTCTGCCTTCTGGGCAGGAGCGGGACCGGCAAGAGCGTCACCCTCAAACACATCATCGGTCTTCTCCGTCCCGACGCCGGTCGCGTCCTGATCGACGGAAAGGAGATCGGCGCGATGGACCGGGCCGCGCTCTCGGATATTCGTCGTGGGATTGGATTCGTGTTCCAGAACGCCGCCCTGTTCGATTCGATCACCGTGGGGCAAAACGTGGCCTTTCCCCTGCGGCGTCACACGGATTGGCCGGAGGACAGGATCGCGGTACGCGTGCGGGAGACGCTCGAACAGGTCGGACTGGAGGCTGAGTTCGAGACGATGCCGGCGGACCTGTCCGGCGGCATGCGAAAACGGGCCGGTCTGGCGCGGGCCCTGGTGCTCGATCCGGCGCTGCTGCTGGTGGACGAGCCCAGTGCCGCACTCGATCCGCTCACGGCAATGGAGATCAACCGGCTGCTGCTGGATCTGAAGCAGCGCGCCGGAACCACGCTGGTCGTCGTCACGCACGATGTGCCGGGCGCGCGGACCATCGGCGACGTGCTCGCGGTGATTGACGAGGGACGCCTGATTGCGAGCGGGACGGCTGATGAGCTCGCCTCGAGCGATCACCCGCTGGTTCGAACGTTCATGGCCGACAACGCCGGAGGGAGACGATGACATCGAACCGGCTGATCGGCGTCGGAACCTTCGTCGTCACCGGACTGGTGTTGTTCGGGATCGGCTTGTTCATGATCGGCGACCGCCGGATGCTGTTCGCGCGAAAGTTCCCGGTCTACACCGAGTTCTCGCAGCTGGCGGGACTCCAGAGCGGAGCCCCGGTGTGGGTCTCGGGTATGAAGGCCGGGAAGATCGTCGCCGTCGGGATTTCGCCGGCTTCGCGGAAGTTCCGCCTGCGTCTCGAAATCCGCCGCGATCTCCAGCCGCTCGTGCGCGCCGACTCGGTCGCCGCCATCAAGACCGAAGGGCTGGTCGGCAACACATTTCTGGAACTGTCCGCGGGCTCGGACAATGCCCCGGCGGCAATGCCGGGCAGCACTCTCACCAGTCGAGAACCGATCACGTTCAGCGACATGGTCGAGCAGGTCGGCGAAGCCGTGCAGACGGTCAACGGCACTCTGCGATCCGTCCGCGGCGACCTTCAGGCCACGCTCAAGTCGATGAGCGGCGCGGCCGACCGCGCAGGGTCGGCGGTCGGCGACATCGGCAAGGCGGCGAGCACGCTGTCCGAAGACGCCGAGGCGCTGAAACACAACTTTCTGTTCAAGGGGTTCTTCAAGAATCGGGGTTACTTCGATCTGGAGTCAATGTCGCCGATCGAGTATCGACGCGGCGCGCTCGCCACGAAAGAGCGCGCGGTCGTTCGCACGTGGCTGCCGACCGATACCGTTTTCGCAGGCGGGCGCGGCGGCGAAAGGCTCTCCGTCGAGGGTAAGGCCCGGCTCGATACGGCGATGGGCGAATGGATGCAGTTCCGCGGTGAGGGGCCAGTCGTCGTTGAGGGCTATTCGACCGCTGCCACGGCGCACGCACAATACCTGGACTCGCGGACCCGCGCGACGCTCGTCCGCACGTATGTGGTGCAGCGATTCGGTCTCGATCCGAAAAGCGTCGGCTCCATCGCACTCGGGGCCGACGCGCCGGGAAGTCCGCGCGGCGATGTCTTCGACGGCGTCGCCCTCGCGCTCTACGTGGACAAGAAAGTGCTCGAAGCGTCGCGCCGCGTGGCTGCGGCACGCTAGGAAGTTCGGAGCTTCATGAACGACTTCCCGGCATGATGCCGTTGCGAGTGGCGATGCCGAACAGCGTGATGAATCCGATCATCGACGCCACGCTCAGGACGCCACCCGGCAGAGCACGTCCATCATGGGACCGGCAAGGGAACACAGACATACTTGCGCGCGATATTCCTCGTCGCCGATCACAACGCGTATCACGTCGGCCAGCTGGTCGCGCTGCGCCAGGCGCTCGGCATCTGGCGGTGACGCGCGTCTGGCAGCGGCGGATTCACGGTCGGACCTCCTCGGGCGGCCGAATCGACACGAATTCCTTGTAGAGCAACAGGTCATAGCCGATCTTCAATGTTCCAGCGATAAAGAACGGCAGGTTGATCAACGAGGGACGCGCAAACATGAAACCGACGAACAACGGGCTGATAGCCGCGCCGACGGTTCGCGCGACCCCTGTTATGCCTGCCGCCGCGGATCGTTCCTCTGGCGCCACGACGGCCATGATGTACGACTGCCTCGCCGGTACGTCCATTTGGCTGATGCTGAACCGTAGCAATAACATGAAGACGGCCAGCGGCAAGTTGGGCATCAGCGGCACAAGAATCAACAGCACGTTCGACGGCAAGTGCGTCGCGACCATGGTCGTGATCAGGCCGAACCGCGCCGCCAGCCGCGATGCCACGAGCGCGGAGAGTCCGGCGAAGATATTTGCCCAGAAGAAGATCGTGCCGAGCGTTGCCGGATTGACGCCAAAACGCAGGTAAAACCAATACGCCGCGAAGCTCTGAACGACGAAACCGCCTCCAAACGAGTCGAGAGCGAACAAGGCGGACAGCTTGACCACGACGTCTCGGGACCGGTCGAGGCCGGAAAGGCCGGCGAACGTCGCGCGAAATGCGCGTTTCTCGCCGAGGGACGACGCCTCTGCTGCGCGTGACAGGCGCGAGAAGCATGCCGCCAGAACCACCCCAATCGCGGCATAGAGAATCACGACTGTCTGATACGCGCCGACAGCCGGCATCGTTGTGTGCTGGAGCACACGCGTAAGCCTGCCGGCGGCCAGCGCGCCAATCGCCGTCGCCAGCGATCCCGCGAGCGTGTACCAGGCAAACACTCGGGTCCTGGTGCGATCGGTGACCACGTGCGAGAGCGCGGCCTGCTCAATCGAAAGAAACGGGCCCACCTCATGGCCACTCGGGCTGATTACGCCGATCGTGCCTGCAAGAACGAGCAGCCAGAACACGCTCGTAAATGCGAACACTAGGCCGGCGCCGGCCATCAGCGCGGCACCGATGATCAGCATGGGTCGGCGGCCGATACGATCGGCACGCGTGGTGAGGTACAACGAAACGGCGGTGTCGCCGATCAGTGTCAGTGTCAGCAGGAGGCCAATCTGGAACTCGGTCAGGCCCAAGTCCGCCAGATAAAACACGAGAACGACCGACAGCGACCCGTACGCGAACAGGCGGATGAACCGTGTCGTGAAGAGCAGCCATGCATCTCGCGTAAGGAACTCGAGACGGTTCAGCAGAGGCGCACGGTCCAGCTCGGCCATCGCTGTGTACCAGTGTACTCGAACGATGTAATATCCGTTACGTGAGCAGTCAACGCTGGCTTCTTCTCGCTCACCAGCTGCCGACGCGGCCGTCCAAAGCCCGCGTGAAGACGTGGCGCCGGCTCCAGCAGATTGGCGCGGTACCGACGAGGAATTCCGTCTACGTGCTTCCAAATACCGAGCAATGCCGCGAGGACTTCGAGTGGATTCGAAGCGAAATCGTGTCGCTCGGAGGCGAGGCTACCGTCTTTGCCGCCGAGGCGTTCGCTGCCGGTGATGACGACCTGATCGTCGCCTTTAAACGAGCACGTAACACCGACTACAAAGCGTTGAAGCGCGACGCCGATCGGATGCTGTCGCTGTCTCGCACGAAACGCCGTCCTGCCGGCAATCGTGATGAATGGGGACGCGCGGTCCGCCGGATGCGCGAGCGCTTCACAGAAATTGAGCGCATCGATTTCTTTCATGCTCCTGCCGGTCATGACGCGGCTAGCGCGGTCGCTGCTCTGGAACGTCTCGCGGCTGGTCCGCAATCGCCGACGGTTGAAGATCGCGTTGCGCTGGCTCCGACGGCATTTCAAAAGAGACGTTGGGTGACGCGTCCACGTCCCGGCGTGGACCAAATGGCGTCGGCCTGGCTCATTCGCCGATTCATCGATCCTAAGGCGACCTTCGGTTTTGTCGAACAGCCAGCCGATGGCGATGTGCCGTTTGACATGTACACGGGTGAGTTCAGCCACCACGGCACCTCCTGCACGTTCGAGATGCTGGTTCGACGCTTCAACATCGTCGATCCCGCGGTCGCTCGGATCGGCGAGATCGTCCACGACCTCGACATGAAGGAACAGCGGTACCAGCCGCCAGAAGCTCCGGCCGTGGCGCGGATCGTCGACGGGTTACGAGAACTGCATCCCGACGATGACACCTTACTGCAGCACGGAATGGCGATGTTCGAAGCGCTGGCGCGGTCGTTTAGCGCGACCGAATCCGCCACTGGCCGGACGATGAAGATTCGTCAGATGAAGATTCGTCAATCGAGAAAGCCACCGAAACGATGAGCAGTCGACTCGGATTCAGTATCGAGGAGGTTTTGATGAGGACAACAGTCGCGGCGATACTCACCCTCGCGCTCACATTTCTGGCGGTTGTGCTGCTGGCTGACGCAGTCAACTTCGACAACTTTCCAGTGGGTGCGGCGCCGCCCGGCTGGACCGCAACCAAAACGGGAACGGGCGACGCGAAGTGGACAGTCGAAAGGGACGACACGGCGCCCAGCAAGCCCAACGTACTGAAGCAATCCGGTCAGGCGACGTACCCCGTGTGCATCAAGGACGATACGAATCTCAAGGACGGCTACGTCGAGGCAAAGTTCAAGCCGATTTCCGGTCGTGAAGATCAGGCCGGTGGCCTCATCTGGCGCGCGAAGGATCCGAACAACTATTACGTCGCGCGTGCGAACGCGTTGGAGGACAACGTCACGATTTATCACACGATCAACGGCCGGCGGACCGAGAAGAAGCGCGCGAGCATGAAAGTCGCTTCCAACCAGTGGCACACGCTCCGGGTGGAGTTCCAGGCGAATCACTTCACCGTCATGTGTGATGGCAAGAAGGCGCTGGAGTGGGATGACGAGACGTTCAAGGATGCCGGGAAGGTGGGCGTCTGGACGAAGGCCGATAGCGTGACGCTGTTCGATGACTTCAGTTATGGCACGAAATAGCAGGCCCCCGGGGGCGCCACAGCGCAAATCGTGGTGTGGTTTGGCACGCGGGCGATCGGCTGGGACAAGTATGGACAACCGTGGTCCTTCTTTCTGTCGATCGGCGCAGCGGCCGTCCTCCTGCACCTGTACCGCGACACCGGGCTCGACGAAATGCTGGCGCGCCGTGAATCCGAAGTCGCAGATGCAACGCGCGCGCGACCATCGCCGCAGCGTGCGCCTCTGAAGATCGAGTCCCGCTGGGAACGGTTCGCACTTGCTGCCGAATCGGCGGCGGTCGGGGCCTTCATGCTCGGCGTGACGGGATTCCTGATCGGCTTTTTCGGGCCGCTTCGATTCCATCCAGGGGCGACCGTGGGGCCGATGCTCGGCATCTTTTTCACCGGACCGGGAGGAGTGCTTCTTGGCGCGTTAGTTGGCGGGGCGTTGAGGATTCTTCGTCCCGAGTGGCCAACACGATGGCGTCTCTGGACGCTGAATGTGGCGAACGTCGGATATGGGTTGTTCGTACTCGATCTTGTCGCCGATCCGTGGTGGCATTGGTCGGCGTAGTTGAAGAGACCCTGCCGATCGCGTTGACACGGTTAACTTTGCGATGTCAAGTTAGCCGGTGACCATATTCGATTTGCTGTTCATCGCGCTGTTTTTAACGCTCGCGATGTTGGTCTGGGCCGTGATAGCGGCCTTGCGAGGGCGCCGACGCCGTGCGCGAGCGATCATCTCGAGCCTGGCAGTGGGTCTTGCCGTCTACTTGGGTGTAAACTGCGCCAGATCGTAGATGCCGAGCGACTTCTCGATCGAAGCGACGCGGTCGACCATCTTCTCGAATCCTTCCTCGCCGAAGAGCGCGTGCTCCTTCTTCTCGCGTTATGGTTTGAGTCGAGGCCACTCCTCGATTTTGATTCGTCCGACGACGCGACCGCCGGCGCCGAGGATGACAGCTTCGCCGTCCGCAACCGCGCCCCACGCGGGAAACGCCCGGCTGATGTTCGGCATGTGCGTCACGATGATCGTGTTGGTTCCTTCAGGAAGATGCGTGACGCGCTCCCGCAGCCAGGCGGCCTCTGCGTCTGTCACGCCCTGCATGCTTTGGCCGCGGTCACCAAGTTCGGCGTACGGTCGCGGGGTCGGCAACTGCGCCAGGCGCACGGTCTCGAGCGCGCGGTACGTCGGGCTGGTGAGCACCTCACCGACGGGAATCTTCAGATCGCGCAACGCACGTCCCATCGCAACTGAGCCCGCCCGTCCGGCGGCGTCGAGTTGACGTTCCAGCTTCACATTGTCGACATCGGCCGCTGCCTTGTCTGGTGCTTCTCTCGGTGAGCTGGCGTGGCGCATGACGATGACGTAGCCACCGTCCCGGAGGCTGCTGACCAATGCGGCGCCGGACAGCGTCTGCGCATAAGCGCTTTCGGTCGACACGAGCAACGCTGCGAGCGCAACGGCGGTCATGCAGACGAGAACGGCCCGCATCAGTGCCGCTTGAAGAACTGCACGGCGCGTTCGTGACGCTTGGCCGCCGCAAGGGTGCCGAACGTGCCGAGATTGCGCCGCTTCCCGGTTTTGGGATCCTTCTTCCGTGAATAGAGCCGGTACTTGCCGGAAGTGAGTTGTCGAATCATCAGGCGATCGACCGGGCCATCGCGCCGCGGGTGCGCAAGCCCAGATGCCAGGGCCATGGCTCGGGATGCGCCGCTACAATGAGGCTCGCACCAACGAGCGCCAGATTCTTCGTGAAGTTCACGTACTCCTGCATCCGCTCTTCCGGCTGACGTGCCTTCCAGAATGCGTGCATCGACGGTGAGACGCCCAGGAGGAAGCCCGTAATCAGCCCGGCGCCGATCTTCGGACGAACACCGGTGATCATGCTGGCGCCGCCCGCAATGAGCATCAGTCCGGATGCGGCGACAGCCATGTCGGCGGCCGGAACACCCTTACCACGAGCGTACTCGGCCATCATGGACCGATTCACAAAGTGGTTGATGCCGTTGTACAGAAAAAAGCCGCCGAAGATGGCGCGGCCGGCGAGCAGCGCTGCCTTTTCCATTCCCGCCGTGTCGCGAACCGGCCGCATTCGCTCCTCGGGATGGGCCAGCGCCGCGGGCGATCGAACGACGGCGTCACCGGGAGGCAACGGACCCGTGGCCGGGTAGATGCCGGAGCCACGAACATCTTCAATCTGTCTCGCGCGATTGTCAGCCATACGTGGACCTTTCTATTTTGCGCGTTCAGAGGAATTCACAGCAATGCTTGAGCGATGCAAGAGGCGATCACAACGGGCCGCGGGGAATCGGCAATCCGCGCCCCGGGGCAGCTTCGGAAGCGCGGTGTCTCGAATGTCATCATCGCCGCCGCCGCCGGCGCGCTTGCCGTCGCTCTGACTGAAGGTCAGCCGCTGCCGGAGGCAGTCGCCTTCGCGCAGGCAGCTGCCGCCTTGGCGACAACGGCAGTCGGCGCGTTGCCGTTCACTCGCGTATCGCGATGCCCTACACCGTCTGCTGCGGTCGGCAGCTTAAAGCTGTCCTTCCTCCAGCGTTCCCCC
>DASPXV010000237.1:0-42087 GCA_035637115.1 Vicinamibacterales bacterium | reverse complement strand
ATGCGCCGCGTCCAAGCCATCGAGGCCGGACGGACGGCTTGGCGCCGCTGGCGGCGGGCGGCGAGGGCCGCCAACCTTTCGCCATCCCGGCGTGTAGATATAGCGAGACTCGGAAATGGAGGGTTCGTCATGAAGAAGATTGTCTGGTCGGTGGCCGCCGTGGGTGCATTGGCAATCGCTGGGTACGTATACCTCGGATACCCCCCGGCCGGACCGGGCACCGAGGCGACGATCGGCGCCGCGCAGCGATTCCAGGCGCCGCAGCCGGCGCAGGCAAGCGCCGCCGTCGGCGATATGACGGTGCAGACGTTCCTGCAGACTGACACGTTCGATCGGCTGATGAAGACGCCCGAGACGCGCCAGGCACTGCAGCGAGCGGCGTCGGATCCCGCGTTCCGGCGCGCGTTCGCGGAGCCGGCCGTAATGGCCGCCCTCACGAATCCCGCGTTCCAGAAGGCTCTTGGGGAACCGGCCTTCCGCAAGGCGATGGCGGAGGCGGCGTTCCAGGACGCGATCGCCGAGCCGGCATTCCAGCAGGCGCTTTCGGAGGCCGCTTTCCAGAACGCGCTGGCCGACCCCGCGATGCAGAAAGCGCTCGCGTCCCCGGCGTTCCAGCAGGCGCTCGCGGAGCCATCGCTCCGGCAGGCGTTCGCGGAGCCGGCGTTCCAGAAGGCGATCGCCGAGCCGGCGCTGCAGAAGGCCATGGCCGACCCGGCGCTCCAGCGAGCGATGACAGAACCCGCCATGCAGCGTGCGCTCGCCGAGCCGTCGCTTCAGAAGGCTCTGGCCGAACCCTCGATGCAGAAGGCGATGGCTGAACCCGCGATGCAACGCGCGCTCGCGGATGCGGCGCTGGTCGCGGCGCTTGCCGACCCGGCGCTCCAGCGCGCGCTCGCCAATCCGGGGCTGCAGAAGGCGCTCGCGGACGCCGCCTTGCAGAAGGCGCTCGCGGATCCCGCGCTGCAGAAAGCCCTCGCCGACGCGGCGTTCCAGAAGGCCCTGGCGGATCCGGCGATGCAGGCTGCGCTTGCCGATGCGGCCTTCCAGAAAGCACTCGCGGATCCCGCAATGATGAAAGCGCTGGCGGATCCGGCGTTCGCCAAGGCCCTCTCGGAAGACGCTTTCGCGAAGGCGCTCCAGAGCCGTTGATCTGGTGCGACGCGCCGTCCGCATCACCCTCCTGATGCTCGCCGCCGGGGCTGTTGCCCCGGCGGCTTTTGCGCAGCTCGCGAAGCTGGAAACGCGCGACCTGCGTCTGGTCTATATCGCCCCTTCCGAGGAGTACCTGGCGCCTTACGCGGCCCGCGCGTTCGAAGACGCCCGCGTCTTCCTGACGAAGCTCTTCGACTACCATCCCGACCAGAAGATCACGGTCCTCCTCGCCGATTTCTCCGATTACGGCAACGCCGCCGCCGGCTCCGTTCCGCACTCGTCGATGCGGATCCAAATCGCGCCGCTCAACTTCGCATTCGAGACGATCCTCGCGAACGAGCGGATGAATGCGATCATGAATCACGAACTGGTGCACGTGATCGCGATGGATCAGTCGACCGGATCCGACCGCCTCTTCCGGCGGCTGTTCGGAGGCAAGGTGCTCCCGGTAGACGCGCAGCCCGAGTCGGTCCTTTACTTCTATCTGACGTCGCCGCGCGTGGCGGCGCCCCGCTGGTACCACGAAGGCGCCGCGGTCTTCATCGACACATGGGAATCGGGCGGCACCGGCCGCGCACAGAGCGGCTACGACGAGATGGTGTGGCGCGCGATGGTCCGCGACGGCGCCCACTTTTACGACCCGCTTGGTCTCGCGGCCGAAGGCACGAAGATCGACTTCCAGGTCGAAGTGAACTCGTATTTGTACGGGACGAGGTTCATTACCTGGCTCGCCTACCGCTATTCGCCGGAGCAGGTCGTCGCCTGGATCTCGCGTCATCCCGGCAGCAAGGCGTATTACGCCGCGCAGTTCCGGCAGGTTTTCGGCACGCCGCTCGAAAAGAGCTGGGCGGATTGGATCGCGTGGGAGCACGAGTTTCAGCGGACGAACCTCGAAGCCGTCCGCAAGTACCCGCTGACGCCATTCACCGATTTGTCGCCGCGTCCGCTGGGCTCGGTGTCGCGCGCATATGTCGACGAACGAGGGCACACGCTCTACGCGGCTTTCAACGCACCAGGCGTTGTCGCCCACGTCGGATCGATTTCGCTGGAGACCGGCGCGCACGCCCACCTCGCCGACATCAAGGGACCGAACATCTACCAGGTGACGTCGATTGCATACGACGCCGCAGGGACGATCTTCTACACGACCGATAATCTTGCGCGCCGCGACCTGATCGCGCTCGATCCGCGGACCGGAAAGACGACGCTGCTGCAGAAGGACCTGCGCGTCGGCGATCTCGCGTTCAACCGCGCGGACAAGTCGCTTTGGGGTGTCCGCTCACTGAACGGGCTCCACACGATCGTGCGCATCGCGCCGCCGTACCGGGAGTGGAAACAGGTCGTCACGCTGCCCTACGGAACGATCGTCTACGACGTTGACGTCTCGCCTGACGGCACGCTCTTCTCGGGATCATTCGGCGCACTGAACGGCAAGCAGAACGTGCGCGTTCTGTCGATCGACGCGCTGCTGCGCGGCGATCTGACGCCGGTATCGGAATTCGACTTCAACGGCGGTGTGCCGAACAACTTCGTGTTTTCGCCCGACGGCAGGTACTTGTTCGGCAGCTCCTACTTCACCGGGGTGTCGAACATCTTCCGTTACGATCTCCAGGCGCGGAAGGTCAACGCGGTCAGCAACACCGACAGCGGATTCTTCCGGCCGGTTCCGCTGGGCGGCGACGAGCTGATCGTGTTCCGCTACACCGGCCAGGGGTTCGTGCCCTCCCGCATTACGGCGCGTCCACTCGAAGATGTCGGGGCAATTACCTTTCTTGGCGAACGCACGATCGCGAAGAATCCGGTACTCAAGTCGTGGCTGGTGCGCTCGACGTCGAGCGAGCCGGCGGCATCGCCGGCCACGCTGCAGGGCGCGCGCGGGACCTACAGGCTGGGCGGCGGCCTGAAGCGCGAGTCGTTCTACCCGATCGTGCAGGGCTACAAGAGTACGCAGGCCGTCGGGTGGCGGCTGAACTTCTCGGATCCGCTGCAGCTGAATCGCGCGAGCGCGTCCGTGTCGATCACGCCATGGGGCGAGCTCGAGACGCGCGAACGGCTCCACGTCCGCGCCGAATACGAGCGCTACGACTGGACCGCGCACGCCTCGTGGAACGACGCGGACTTCTACGATCTCTTCGGCCCGACGAAAGTCAGCCGGAAGGGCTACAACATGACCGTCGGACACGCCAGCACGCTGCTGTACGACCAGCCGAAACGACTCACGCTGACGATCAAGGGAACGGCCGCGGGCAATCTCGATCGGCTTCCCCAATATCAGAACGTCGCCGTGGTGGTCGATCGGCTCTATTCCGCGGACGCGCGGCTGGCGTATACGAACGTCCGGTCATCGCTCGGACATGTGGACGACGAGAAGGGCCAGCTCTGGTCGGCGACAGCCCACACCGATTACGTGAACGGCAGCGCGTTCACGCGGGTGTACGGAACCTACGACGCTGGCGCGCCGGTATCGGCCGCGCACTCCTCGGTCTGGCTGCGCACGGCAGCGGGATTCTCACCACAATCGGCGGACGAGCCGTTCGCGAACTTCTACTTCGGCGGTTTCGGCAATAACCGCGTCGACCACGGCGAGATCAAACGGTACCGCGAGTATTACGCCTTCCCTGGCGCCGAGCTCAACGAAATAGGCGGCCGGAATTTCGTGCGATCGCTCGTCGAGTGGACGCTGCCGCCGCTGCGATTCGCCGCAGCGGGCACGCCCGGCTTCTACCTGAGCTTCCTGCGGCCGGCGATCTTCGCCGGCGTGCTCGCCACGAACCTCGACCGCCCCGCGATCCGGCGGACTGCCACGAGCGTCGGCGGGCAGATGGACCTGCGCTTCACGATGCTCTCGGCGCTCGACCTGACCTTGTCGGTGGGCGGCGGACTCCGCCTGCAGGACGGTGTCGCGGCGCGGCGCGAAGCGATGGTCTCGCTCGCCCTTCTGAAGTAGGATCCGCGCGTGATCGCGGTACTCGTCGCGCTGTTCCCCGTGACGATCTTCCTCGCGGTCCTGCTGCTCGGTGACAGTTTCAAACTCGTACCGCGGGTCACGCTCGCGGTGGCACTCGCCGGCGGGGCACTCGCCGCGGGCGTTGCGCTCGGGCTGCACGCCTGGCTGCTTGCGACGGCGCGCCTCGACGTGGCGGCGCTCGCGAAGTTTGTCGCGCCCGTCAGCGAGGAAGCGCTCAAGGCTGCGTGCCTGGTGTACCTGTTAAGGCGTGGCCGCGTGGGCTTCCTGGTGGACGCGGCGATTGTCGGGTTCGCCGTCGGTACGGGATTCGCGCTCATCGAAAATCTGCTCTACCTTCAGGGGCTGCGGCAGGCATCAATCTGGGTCTGGATCGCGCGCGGCCTGGGTGCCGCGTTGCTGCACGCGGGCACGACGGCCATCGTCGCAATCGGTGGCAAGTCGCTCGGTGACCGCTATCCTGCCCGCGGCACGGCGGTGCTGCTGCCCGGATTGATCGTCGCGATGGTTCTTCACGCCACCTACAACCGCGCGCTGGTCTCCCCCGTACTCGCGGCCCTGTTCCTGCTGACCGTCCTGCCGCTTGTCGTGCTCGCCGTGTTCGAACGGAGCGAAAAGGTGACGCGGGAATGGGTGGGCGATGGACTCGACCTGGACGTCGAGCTGCTCGCATTGATCCGTTCCAACCATTTCGAGGGCACTCGCCTCGGCCGCTACCTCGCCGAGCTCACGTCACGATTTCCCGGAACCGTCGTCGCGGATATGTTCTGCCTGCTGCAGCTGGAGCTCGAGCTGGCGATCCGCGCCAAGGGCATGCTGATGGCGCGAGACGCGGGGCTGGAGGTGCCGATCGATGACGAGGTGCGGGCCAGCCTCGCCGAGCGTGCCTACCTGCACCGGGCGATCGGGCCTACCGGGCTGCTTGCTCTGCGGCCGCTGCAGGTGACGAGCAGTCGCGATGAGTGGCATCGCTACCTGCTCCACCACGCGCGTCTCAAACGCTGAGCAGGTGTTCGGCGATCACCATCCGTTGGACCTCGGAGGTCCCCTGGTAGATCTCCGTCGCGCGCACATCGCGAAATAGACGTTCCACGAGCGATCCGCGGCGATAGCCGTGCGAGGCGAGCACCTGCATGGCGCGATCGGCCGCGCGATGCGCAGCTTCAGACGCCGCGAGCTTGGCCATCGCCGCTTCGACCGTGGGACGGTCAGATCGGCTGCGCGCGTCCGCCGCTTTCAGCATCAGCATGCGCGCGGCGTCCAGTTCCGTCGCGCTGTCGGCGAGCATCCACTGGACGGCCTGGTAGTTCGCGATCGGCTGGCCGAACGCTTCGCGTTTCTTTGCGTGCGCGACGGCGGCATCCAGCGCGGCTTGTCCGACGCCGAGCGCCTGCGCCGCAATCGCCACGCGACCGCCATCGAGCGCCCACATCGCGATCTGGAAGCCGTCGCGCGGACCGCCAAGGAGCGCGTCGGCGCCGACGCGGACCTCCTTCAGCTCGAGATCGACGCATCCCAACCCGCGCACGCCGAGCGAGTCGCCCGCCGCGACGCGGCCGATCCCCGGCGTGTCGAGCGGGACGATGAAGGCACCGATGCCGCGCCCGCGGCTGCCGGGCTGCGTCGCGGCGAACACGATCGCCACATCGGCCGCTTCGGCGTTCGCGACCCACACTTTTCTTCCGTTCAGCACGTAGCCGCGGTCGTCGAGCCGTGCCGCGGTCTGCTGGTTGGCGGCGTCGGAGCCTGCCTGCTCTTCCGACAGCGCGAACGCGCCGATGGATTCCCCCGTCGCCAATCGGCGCAGCCACGTCTCCTTCTGGGCATCGGTGCCGAACGCGGCAATCGGCTCCGCGACGAGCGAAACGTTGACGCCGGCAATCACCGACATCACGGCGCTCGCGCGCGCGATCGCCTCGAGCGCCAGTGCGTAGCTCACGTAGTCGCGTCCGCCGCCACTCCATTCCTTAGAAATCGTCAGGCCGAGCAGCCCGCGCTGCGCCATCTCGCGCACGAGATCGCGCGGATATCGTCCGTCGGCATCGATCGCGCCCGCAGCCGGGGCGATGCGCTCGGCCGCAAACGCTGCAACCTCGCGCTGGAACGCCGCCTGGCCGGCGGTCGGCTCGAGAATCATGACCTTATTGAATCAGATCTGTCCTTCGCTGAGGGAGGAGATCCGCGCGAGCGCCGGATAGTCGCGATCGTTGTGCAGGACGACGAGATCGTGCCGGATGGCACATGCGGCAATCAGGCAGTCGACGCCTGACCGGATGGCGATCCCTGCGCGGCGTGCACGCCGATACAGGTCGACCGCGTCCGTGAAGACATCCGCCGGGATCGGCGATTCCACGATAGGCAGCGCGAGCATGGCGTCACGCGCCGCGCGAAACGCCTGGTCGTGAGTGAATCCCTGCAGCACTTCCTGCACGATGGGCAGGCAGGTGACCACTTCGTCGAAGTCCACGACGGACTCGAGCGTCAGCCGCGATGGCCTCGTACGTTATGCGGTGCAGGCGCACACACGCAGCGTCGATGCGGACGGCTACCTGGAAATCGCGGGGCTGTCAGGACTGAATCCCAACGGCCGGCATCACGTGGTGATATTAAAACGGTAGACAGTCGACGGTAGACGGTTAACGGCGCTGACTGTTTACCGTTTACCGTTTACCGTTTATCGTTTACTGTTTACCGCTTACGGTTTCCCGTTTACGTCAACTTCTGGAAGATCGGCCGCAGCCGTGCGGCGGTGTCCGAGAGTTCCTCGGCGAGCACGCGCGTGCGGCCGACGACGGTCATGAAGTTCGTGTCGCCGTTCCAGCGCGGCACGACGTGCATGTGTACGTGATCGAGAACGCCGGCGCCCGCCGGCTTTCCCACGTTGATCCCCATGTTGATGCCGTGCGGCGCGTACGCTTCGGTCAGCGCGATCTCGCTGATCTGCGTGAGCGTGATCAGCTCCGCGAGCTCGTCTCCAGACGCCGCGGCCAGCGATGGGATATGGCGGTTGGGGATCACCATCAGGTGACCGTTGTTATAGGGAAAGAGATTGAGGATGACGAAGCAGGCGGGTCCGCGGTGAACGATCAGCGGGTCCGCCGAGGCGTCCTCGAGCGCGCTGCAAAAAACACAGCCCCCGGGGTTGGCCCCACCAGTGATGTAGGCCAGCCTCCAGGGGCTCCATAGGTGTTCCATACAAGACGGAAAACGGAAAACGGAAAACGGAAAACCGAAAACGGAGCCTAAACGCCCGCCAAATCCGTTCCGGAGACCGCGGGCGGCACGGCCGGGTTCGGCGCGTCCGCTTCGCGGTTGATCAGTTCCTTCAGTTCCTTGCCAGGCTTGAAGTAGGGGACCTTCTTCGGCGGCACGTCCACCTTGTCCCCCGTCTTCGGGTTGCGACCCTTGCGCGGCTCGCGCCGCCGCAGCCGGAAGCTGCCGAATCCGCGCAGCTCGATCTTCTCGCCGCGATGCAACGCGTCGATGATGCTCTTGAAGACCGTGTCGACGATGACTTCCGAATGCTTCTTCGTGAGGTCCGACACCCGCGACACTTCCTCGACGAGCTCCGCTTTCGTCATGCTGCCAGTATTCATGGTCGCTCCCTTGTCAGTAGCCAGTTCCCAGTTGCCAGTAGCCAGTCTGGAAACTGGAAACTGGATACTGATTACTGCTGATGCTTGAAGTGATCGCCAAGCGTCACTTCAGGCCGTCCAGTCGACTCCGTGTACGCCTCCCAGTCGGCGCGGAACTCTTCGTTCTTGAGCGCGCGGATGCTCAGGCCGATCTTCCGCTCGCTGGGAATGAGCTTGATGATCTTCATCTGGTAGCTCTCCCCCACCTGCAGATCGAGCTTGCCATCCTTGCCCTTCTGCGTGGAGTCGTCGAACTCCGAGACGTGGATCAGCCCCTCGATGCCTTCCGCCAGTTCGACGAAGGCGCCGAAGTTCGTCATCCGGACGATCTTCCCTTCCACCGTGTCACCCACGTGGTGCTGCTGGAAGAACTCGTCCCAGATATCGGTCTGAAGCTGCTTCAAGCCCAGTGAGAGACGCTGGTTCTCGGCGTCGATGTTCAGCACCATCGCCTCGACGGTGTCCCCCTTCTTCAGGGCCTCCGACGGGTGCTTCAGGCGCTTGCTCCACGACATGTCCGAGATGTGGATCAGGCCGTCGATGCCCTCTTCGACTTCGACAAACGCGCCGAACTCGGTGAGGTTGCGCACCTTGCCGGTGATCGTCGTGCCGATCGGGTACTTCTCGGACAGCTCGTGCCACGGATTGCTCTCGACCTGCTTCAGGCCAAGCGAGATCCGGCGCGCGCCCGGATCCACGCCGAGCACCATCGTCTCGACGCTGTCACCCACGTTGAGGATCTTCGAGGGGTGCTTCACGCGCTTGCTCCACGACATCTCGCTGACGTGGATCAGCCCTTCGACACCGGACTCGAGCTCGACGAACGCGCCGTAGTCGGTCAGGCTGACGACCTTGCCCGACAGACGTGCGCCGACCGGATAGCGTTCCGTGACGTTCGACCACGGGTCGTTCTGGAGCTGTTTGTGCCCGAGCGAGACGCGCTCGGTCGCCGGGTCGTACTTCAGGACGATCACGTCGATCTCCTGATTGACCTGGAACAGTTCCGACGGATGCGTCACGCGGCCCCACGACATGTCGGTGATGTGGAGCAGGCCGTCGATGCCGCCCAAATCGATGAACGCGCCGTAGTCGGTGATGTTCTTGACCACGCCGCGGAGGACCTTGCCCTCGGCGAGCGTGTCGAGCGTGTGCTTCTTCTTCTCGGCGTTCTCCTCTTCGAGGAGCACCTTGCGCGAGAGCACGATGTTGCCGCGCTTCTTGTTGACCTTGATGACGCGCATCCGCAATTCCTGACCGCGCAGGGCGTCGAGGTTGCGGACGGGACGCACATCGATCTGCGAGCCGGGGAGGAACGCGCGGACGCCGATGTCCACTGCGAGACCGCCCTTGATGCGCTCGATGACGCGGCCGATGACGACCTTGCGCTCGGCATAGGCCTTCTCGACTTCGTCCCAGATCTTCATCTTCTCCGCTTTTTCGCGGGAGAGTACGACGTAGCCTTCGCGGTCTTCCGTGCGCTCGAGCAGCACGTCAACGATGTCGCCGGGCTGGACGGTGATCTGGCCGGTTTCGTCGACGAATTCGTCGACCGGAATGATGCCTTCGCTCTTGTAGCCGACGTCGACAATGACTTCCGACGGCGTGACTTTCAGGACGGTGCCCTTGACGACTTCACCTTCCGCCATGTTGCGGAAGCTGTTATCGTAAAGGTCCAGGAGGGCGGCGTATTCCTGCGAATCGACACGTTGATCGTCCAGTCCTGTTGACGAATCGCGACCTCCTTGCGGAATGATCTGCTGCTGTTTGTCTCTTGCCATGCTCAGCGGGTCCTCTCTCACGTACTTGCCGGGATCTCAGCTCCGGCTGGCTGTAGATTTGCTCTCGCTTGAGTTGCGATAAGCAGTAGATTATCCAACACTTACGGCCACTTGGTCAAGCTGGGGCGTCAGGGCCGCAGATCGCGCGGAATAGGCGGAAAAGGGAGCCACGATGGCTAAAAAACCGGCACGGAAGGCGAAAGGCCAGAAGAAAACCCCCTCAAAAAGAAAGGCCGGCGCGGGCCGTGGGGCAGCTGCCCGAAGGGGCCGGGATACGGGCCGAAAAACGGCGGGCGCGAAGACCCCGAAGGGGAAAGCGCGCCGCAAGCAGCCGAAGAATCTGCCGCGCCCGGGAAAGCGAAAGACCGCGCCCGGTCGGGCGAAGGGCAAACGGGTAGCGACTAAATCCAAGGGTGGGTCCGGGCGCGAGTCGACATTGGGGCAGACACCGGATACGGGGCGTTCGGTTCGCGGACGCACCAACCCGATGCCGACGAGGCGATCGACCGGCACGGCGGCCGGCGCCGGTGATACGCGTCGGGCGCCGGGACTCGAGCGCGAGCGAAAGCGCCTGCGCGAAGTCGAAGAAACCGTACAGGGTCCGCCGTCAAGCCTCAACATGGATCGCCATGGATCCGCGGCACGCACCGGTCGCGCCACACTCGGCAAGGCGAAGCACGAACATACTGAAACCAGTCCCGCGATGACCGGCGGCGACGTCGATGCGGATTGGGAAGATGCCTATGCGGTCGGGGATGAAGCGCCGGGAGGCGACAACCCGACGCCGGATCAGGATCGTGTAGACGACATCGGCCGCGCGCTGGGCATCGAGTACGCGGACAACGAAGAGCTGAAGGCCGCTGACAAGATCACCGAGCGCGACAAGCACCGGTGGGAGCTCGATCCGGCGTCAGCCGAGGACTATCCGGACCACGAGGAAGACTGACGTCCGATTGTTCGATGGCCGATGAACGGTGTTAGGCGCATCAGGTTCTAAGATTAACTAGATGCGTCTACCACTGCACATCGAACATCGGTCATCGAACATCGGCAGCTGCTACAAGCCTTAGAACTTTCTCGATAACATCGTCTATCGGCACGCCGGTGGTATCGATCACCACAGCGTCCGGAGCAACGGCGAGCGGAGACGCAGCTCGCGTGGAATCGCTCCTGTCGCGCTCGGCGAGGGCGGTGGCGACGTCCGACAGCTGCGCCGTCTTCGAGCTGGTGTGCGCCGGATCGGCGGCGCGGCGGCGGGCGCGTTCTTCGGGCGACGCATCCAGGTAGATCTTCACGTCGGCATCGGGGAGCACGACGGTCCCGATGTCGCGTCCTTCCATCACCACGCCTCCACCCTCGCCGAACGCGCGCTGGCGGGCGACGAGCACTTTGCGCACGGCCGGATGCCGCGCGACCGCCGCGGCGGCTTTGTCGATCTCCGGCGTCCGAATCGCCGTCCGCACGTCGTGGCCGTCGATGTTGACGCGACCCCCTTCGAGATCGAAAACCGCGCGCTCGCCGAGCGCGGCGACCGCTGATTCATTGGCCAGATCGAGCCCGTTGTGCGCCGCCTCCCAGGCCAGCGCGCGGTACATCGCGCCGGTATCGATGTGACGGTAGCCGAGCCGCACCGCGAGCTCCCTCGCCACGGTCCCCTTCCCCGCTCCCGACGGGCCGTCGATCGCAATAATCAGCCGCTTCGCCACATTGCTATTATTCTTCACTTCGCATGCGCACTTCACGACTGGCGATCGCGATCCTCCTGGGCGTGCTCGCGCTTGCCGGATTGCGCGCCGCGGGCATCCCTGCCTACGGCGACGGCGCCGCATTCGTCGTCCTTGCCGCCGGCATGCAGGGCCCCGCGCGCCGCATCGCGTCGTGGGACACGACGACCATCACCGACATGGGTGTCCGCCCGATCCCCTGGCGCGGCGGCACGCTGAAGTCGCGCGCGTACCAGCCGTACTACGAGTCCGGACGCGGCATCCTGCTCGTGCCCGGCGTCCACGCGGCGGGCATCGACGAGCCGCGGCTGGTGGGCTTCGCGCGCGAGATTGCCGCGATGGGGCACCCGGTGCTGACCGTCGAGCTCCCGGATCTCGCGCATTACGAGATCACGCCGCGGACGACCGACATGATCGAGGACGCCGCGGCCTGGATGATGCGCAAGGCTGAATTCCACGGCCGCGACGGGCGCATCGGCATGATGGGGATCAGCTTCGGCGGCGGCCTTTCCGTCGTCGCGTCTGCCCGACCTTCCATTCGCAACGGCGTGGATTTCGTGATGGCGTTCGGCGGCCACGGCGATCTGCCGCGGACGCTGCGTTATCTCTGCACGGGGGTGCAGCCTGACGGCGCCGTCCGTCCGCCGCACGATTACGGACTCGCGATCGTGCTGCTCGGCGCCGCCGATCGCGTCGTCCCTGCCACCCAGGTACAGCCGCTGCGCAACGCGATCCTGTCGTACCTCGAAGCGTCGCGGCTCGACATGGTGGACAAGCCGAAAGCCGCGCTCGAATTCGCGCGCGCGAAACAGCTCACCGAAACCCTCGCCGAGCCGTCGCACACCTACATGAACTACGTGAACGCGCGGGACGTGGCGCGACTCGGACCGGTGCTGCTGCCCTACGTCAGCGATCTCGGCGGCCATCCTGCGCTCTCCCCTTCGCGCTCGCCGCTGCCTGCCGGTCCCGTGTACCTGCTCCACGGCACGGACGACAACGTCGTCCCCGCGATCGAATCGACGCTGCTCGCGAAGGAATTGCAGGCGCGCAGGATTCCGGTGCACGTGCTGCTGACGCCGCTCATAACGCACGCGGAAGTGGACCGCGGCTCAACCGCGTCCGCACTGTGGCGGCTGATAGACTTCTGGGCAGGACTGCTGCATGAGTGAGCGACTCCAGAAGATCCTGTCGGCGGCGGGCGTGGCATCGAGACGGCTGTCAGAAGAGCTGATTACGCAGGGACGAGTGGCCGTGAACGGGAAGACAGTCACGGAACTCGGAACGAAAGCGGATCCAGGCGTCGACGAGATCAAGGTCGATGGCCGTCGCATCAAGACGGGGCAGCGCCGCCGTTATATCCTGCTGAACAAGCCGCGCGGATACATCACGACACGGAGCGACCCGGAGGGACGTCCGACTGTGATGGATCTGATGAAAGGCGTTCGTGAGTACGTCTACCCGGTCGGACGCCTCGACTACGACTCGGAAGGATTGCTGATCCTGACGAATGATGGCGACCTGGCCGCGCGGCTCACGCACCCACGACATGAGGTCGAGAAGGTCTACGAAGCGCGCGTCAAAGGTGTCCCCGACAGCCACACGCTCGACCGGCTCGCGCGCGGCGTGACAGTCGAAGGGCGCCGCACCGCGCCAGCGAAAGTGCGCGCATCAGAGCCGATCGTGAAAGGCGGCGGAGAGCAGACGATCATCCAGCTCTCGATTCACGAGGGACGGCAGCGGCAGGTGCGAAAGATGTTCGACGCGGTCGGCCATCCCGTCGTGCGCCTGAAGCGCGTCCGGATCGGCCCGATCGAAGATCCGGACATTCCGCCGGGACACTGGAGAGAGTTGACGCCGCAGGAGATCTCGAAACTTCAACGGGTCACAAGACTGAACGATGCCGACGGCAGTAGCACGAAGGCACAAAGGCACAAAGACTCAAAAAGAAACACCAATTAGTCCTTGGTGCTTCGTGTCTTAGTGCCTTCAGCGAAGCCACCCGGCGGCGGGTGTTAGTGAACGGTTTCTTCGTCTTCAGCCGACCCAGGCGCAGATTCCGCCGCGGCCTGCTCTTCTGACGCCGCGCCCCCCTCCGCCAAGGCTTCGGTGGGCGAGTCAAACGGGAGCGGCGAGGTCGTTTGCGACGGCTCCGCAAGGCCTGCGGGGAGTTCGAAGCCGAGCGCGTCCGACAACTCATCCACCTTCGGCAGGTCGCTGATGTCGTTCAGGCCGAAGCGCTCGAGAAATTCGCGCGTCGTGCCATACATGAACGGACGTCCGACGACCTGTTTGCGTCCGACCGTTTTCACCAGCTTCCGTTCGATGAGGGTCTGCAGCACGCCGGAGCTGCTGGTCACGCCGCGGATTTCGGCGATCTCGGGCGCCGTCACCGGCTGGCGATAGGCGATCACCGCGAGCGTCTCGAGCGACTGCACTGAGAGCTTCGACGTCGTCCGCTCGTGGAACAGCTTTCTCACCCACTCGTGCAGCTCGGGCTTCGTCGTGACCTGGTAACCGCCCGCGACCTCGACGATCTGCAGCCCGCCGGGACGGTCGTAATCGGCGCGGACCGCGGCGAGCGCCGCGTCGACGTCTTCCTTCGGCTCGCCGTCCAGCAGCTTGTACAGCGTCTTCGGCGTGATGGGTTCGGGGGACGCAAAGATCAGCGCCTCGATAATTGGTTTCAGGTGTTCGGACACGTTATTGATCGTCCTTCTTTTTCGCCTCGGCGGCGAGGTGCTCCGCGTGTACCTGTTCGGGATCGTGCAGCGGGCGCGGCGCGTCGACGGGACGCGCGCGCTTGTAGATGCGAATCGGCCCCACGACGCCGGTCTGGAAGACGCGGATCAGTTTCAACCGGATCATTTCCAGCAGCGCGAGGAACGTGACGACGAGGCCGGCCTTCGTCTGGACGTCCTCGAACAGATCCTCGAACCCGCACGCATCGCTCTCGGACAGGCGATTCATCAACTGCTCGATCCGATCCTCGATCGGAATCTGCTCCGACGGCAGGTAGAGCTTCGGGCGCGCCTTGGCGCGCTCGACAACGGCACGGAACGCGCTGATCAGGCTGAAGAGATCGACCTCGATCTCCGGCTCCGGCGGCTCCCCGGCGATTTCCGCGATTGGACCATCAGGACGCGTCCACTGGGCGCTGCGCAACGTCTCGCGCTCGTGCAGCAGCTCCGCGGCCGCCTTGAACTTCTGGTGCTCGAGCAGCCGCCGCATCAGCGCGTCGCGCGGATCCTCTTCCGGATCCTCCTGTGCCGGGTCGGGCCGCGGCAGCAGCATGCGCGACTTGATGTGTATCAGCGTCGCCGCCATCACCAGGAACTCGCCCGCGACATCGAGATTCATCTCCTGCATCAGGTCGATGTACTCGATGTACTGCGACGTGATGCGGGTGATGGGAATGTCGTAGATGTTGACCTCGTTCTTCTTGATCAGGTGCAACAGCAGATCGAGCGGCCCCTCGAAGCTCGTGAGGCGAACCGGGTAGGCCTCGAGAATGGACTCGAATTCCTGTTCCATCATGCGTACCTCAGTTTCACGGCCTGCCTGACGCGATCCATGGTCTGTTCCGCGACGACGCGCGCTTTCTTCGACCCTTCGTGCAGGATCTCTTTCACGGCGTTCGGTTTCGACAGCACGGCCGCGCGGCGCTCGCGGATTGGACCCAGATGCGTGTTGAGCGCCTTTGCCAGCTTCGTCTTCACTTCGACGTCGCCGACCTTGCCGGCACGATAACGCTCCTTGAGGTCGTCGACTTCCGCGACGTCGGGATTGAACGTGTCGTGGTAGATGAAGACGGGGTTCCCCTCGACAGTTCCGGGAATGTCCGCGCGGACCCGCTTCGGATCCGTGTACATCTGGCGGACGCGCTTCATCACGGTCTCGGCATCATCGGAGAGGTGAATGGTGTTGCCGATGCTCTTGCTCATCTTCTTGTCGCCGTCGATCCCAGGCAGACGCGAGATCTTCGTCAGCATCGGCTGCGGCTCGTGGAGCGTTTCGCCGAAGAAGTTATTGAAGCGGCGGACGACCTCGCGCGAAAGCTCCAGGTGCGCGACCTGGTCCTCACCTACCGGAACGAACTTCGCATCGTACATCGCGACGTCTGCCGTCTGCAGCAGCGGGTAACCGAGGAAGCCAAGCGTCGAGAGGTCGCGGTCACGCAGGTCCTCCTGCTGCTCCTTATATGTCGGCACTCGTTCGAGCCACGGGACAGGGACGACCATCGACAGCAGCAGAAACAGCTCCGCGTGTTCGGGCACGAGTGACTGGACGAAAAACGTGCACTTCTCCGGATCCAGTCCCGCCGCGATCCAATCCGCCACCATGTCGTAGCTGTTTTCGACGACGCCGGTCGTATCGGCGTACTCGCTGGTCAGCGCGTGCCAATCCGCCACGAAATAGAAGCAGTCGTACTCGGCCTGCAGCCTGACCCAGTTGCTCAAGGCGCCGACCAGGTGACCGAGATGAAGCCGGCCTGTTGGCCGCATGCCGGAGACGACGCGCGCTTTCACGGAAGCAGCACTCTCATGAAGAAATTCGTGGGAGGACTGATCCACGCGCTGGCGAGGCCGGTGAACAGCAGCAGGTAGAGCACCAGGAATCCGTACTGCCGCAACTGCCCGTACGTCCGGGCGAGAGACGGCGGCAGCAGGCCGAGCAGCACGTTGCCGCCGTCGAGCGGCGGCACCGGAATGAAGTTGAAAAACGCCAGCAGCAGGTTGATCTGCACGGCAAAGTACAGCACGGTCACGAGCACGCCCGGTCCCGCTTCGGCGCTGCCATTCCATAGCAGCCGCAGCAGCCCCGCCGCGACGAAGGCCTGCAGCAGGTTGCTGATCGGTCCCGCGGCGGCGACGATCATGAAGTCACGCCGCGGATGGCGCAGGTTGCGCATCGCGACAGGTACGGGCTTCGCCCATCCTATCAATGGCAGCCGGCTGAACACCGCGATCAGCGGGAGCAGCACGGTGCCGATCCAGTCAATGTGCACCAGCGGGTTCAGCGACACGCGTCCGAGCGTGCGCGCGGTCGGATCGCCGAGCTTGTCGGCCGTCCACGCGTGGGCGGCCTCGTGAATCGTGAGCGAAATCAGGAGCACGGCGAAACCGAGCGCCGCGGCGACTGGATCGATATTCACTAAACTGTGTTCGTCTGCTCTTGATTTGTGGCGATTTCGTCCGTGTTCGTTTGTGGCGAAGGGACTCGTAAGAATACGCCAGAACCCCTGGCCCATCAAGGCTTTGTGCTGCGGCGCGATTCCTGTTTGAGCGCGCGGCGCGCTCGTGTCAAGTCCTGTTTTTGGTCGACGTCCAGCGGCGGGAATTCGAGCTTCAGCCCGTTCAGCGCATCGATGACCGCTGCCGCGACCACCGTCCGCGCGAACTTCTTGTCATCCGCCGGAATCACGACCCACGGGGCGTGCGGCGTCGCCGTTGCGCGGATCGTCTCTTCGTAGGCGGTCATGTACGAGCGCCACCGGTCGCGCTCGTCGAGATCCCCCATCGAGAACTTCCAGTTCTTGTCCGGCCGTTCCAGGCGGTCGAGGAAGCGCCGCCGCTGTTCTGCGCGTGAGACGTTCAGGAAGAACTTGCGGATCACGTATCCGTTCCGCGTCAGGTACCGCTCGAACGCGTTGATGTCCTGATACCGCTCTCGCCAGATGCTCTTCGTGATGAGTTCCGCTGGCAGCTTCTGGTGGCCGAGATACTCGGGATGCACGCGGACGACGAGCGTTTCCTCGTAGTACGACCGGTTGAAAATCCCGATGCGCCCGCGTTCGGGCAGGCACTTCGACGTGCGCCACATGAAATCGTGATCGAGCTCCTCGAATGACGGGCTCTTGAACGAATACACCTGGCAGCCCTTCGGATCGATGCCCGACATGACGTGCTTGATCGCGCTGTCCTTGCCAGCTGCGTCCATCGCCTGGAAGATCAGCAGCACGCCCCATCGATCCTGCGCGTAGAGCTTCTCCTGCAGATCCGACAGCGCCTCGACGCTCTTCTTGAGGAACTTCTTCGCCCCCTGGTGCGACGCATGGCGGCCCGGCCCCTGCGGATCGAAGTTCTTCAACCGGAAACGCCGTCCGTCGCGGACGACATATGGCTGCGCGAGCGCGCGAAACTGGCGGTTGTCCATGCGGGGAGAAAGATATCCGCTCAGGCCCGTCCGGCAAAATGGGCGAGCACCTGGTCGGCGCACTTGGCGCCGACGACGGCGATCAGCTCTTCGCGCGTCGCGCGACGAACACCGGCCAGGCTGCCGAACGCGGTGAGCAGCGCCTTGCGGCGGCGCGGTCCCACTCCGCCGATATCGTCGAGCGCCGAGCGGAGGTCGCGCTTGCTGCGCGACTGGCGGTGGAACGTCACGGCGAAACGGTGGGCCTCGTCGCGGATGCGCTGGATCAGAAGCAGCGCCGGGCTCTCAGGCGCCAGCGCGATCGGATCGACGTGGTCGCGCGTGAATATCAGCTCTTCTTTTTTTGCGATGCCGATCGCCACGAGGTTCGACAGCCCGAGCTCCTCGAGCGCCGAGTACGCGGACTCGAGCTGCCCCTTGCCGCCGTCGATCAGGATCAAATCCGGAAATGGCCCGCCGTTCTCGAGCACCTTGCGGTAGCGCCGCGAGACCACTTCGCGCATGGAGGCGAAGTCGTCGAGGATGCGATCTCCGAGGTCCGGTGGCCGATGGCCGATGGCCGATGAACCCGGCTTGTGGCCGCGGATTCTGAATTTTCGGTACTCGGACCGTTTCATACGACCGTCTTCGCACACCACCATTGAAGCGACTGTTTCCGCCCCCTGAATCGTCGAAATATCGAAACACTCGATACGCCGGGGAATGGACGGCAGATTCAGCACGACGCGCAGCGTCTCGAGCGCGTCGTAGTGCGCGGCGACGGTCTCATTGAAACGCGTCTGGTAGGCCACCTGCGCGTTCCGGGCGGCGAGATCGAGCAGCCCGCGCTTCTCGCCGCGCTTGGGAATGACAATGCGCACGCGGTGCTCGGACCGATCCGTCAGCCAGGCCTCGATGACCTCCGTCTCCGAATCTTTCAGCGCCATCGGGAGATGAATCTCGGGTGGCGCGGGATGCTCGGAGTAGAACTGCTCCAGCGCGGCCTGAAGGATGTCTTCCTCCGGCTGAAGCCGGAAGCCACTCCGCCCGTCTTCCCCGGTTCCTGTCGTCGCCAGCTCCACACGCTCGACCACCTTCCCGCCGCGAACCTGGAAGACCTGGACGACGGCCCCCGCGGGACCGGACTTGATGCCGAACGCGTCGCGGTCGCCGAACGCGGTGCCGGTCATCTTCTGCTGCCGCTGCTGCAGCGTCTCGATCGTGCGGAGCGCGTCGCGGAGCTGCGCCGCCTGCTCGAAACGCTCCTCGGCCGCAGCATCGGCCATGCGCTGGCGCAGCTGCGCGCTCAGCTCGTCGTTGCGCCCTTCCAGGAAGAGCCGCGTGTCCTGCACCGCGACGGCGTACGTTTCCTCGCTGCAGATCTCGCGGACGCACGGGGCGATGCAGCGGCGGATGTCGTACTCGAGGCACGGCCGCGCCCGATCGCCGGTGATCACCTCGTTGCAGGATCGGATGCCGAACAGCCGATGCGTCAGCGCCATCGTCCGGCGCCCCAGTTTTGCCGGCATGAATGGGCCCGCGTAATAGTGGTCGTCCTTCTTGACGCTTCGGGCGATGAGCACGCGCGGGAAGGCTTCGCCGGTCGTGAGCTGCAGGAACGGGTAATTCTTGTCGTCGCGCAGCAGGATGTTGTATTTCGGCACCCTCTGCTTGATGAGGTGATTCTCGAGTGCGAGCGCCTCGATCACGGAGTCCGTGACGACGAACTCCAGGCGTGATGCCTCATCGAGAAGGGCGTCAATCCGCGGGCTCATCCCTTGAGCGCCGAGATAGCTGCGCACCCGGTCTCGCAGCACCCTCGCCTTGCCCACGTACAGCGTGTCCCCGGCCTCGTTGTAATAGAGGTAGACCCCTGGCTGCTCTGGCAGACGGGCAATCCGGCTCTTGAGGTCTTGAATCGGCATGGACTACACTGGGCGTTTCGGCGGACTTCGGAACCTTAAATTATAGCAGGCACATGACCTTTACCGGCTTCATCGGCGCCGTCTGCATGTATCCGCTGCGGGCCATCATTGCGGCGTGCGTGGCTCTGCGGATTCACCCGAACGTGCTCACGTTCGTCGGCGTGCTCATCAATTCAATCGCAGCGTGGAAGCTGGGGCGAGGGCACTTCATCACCGCCGGCCTCATCATGATCGTCGCAAACATCTTCGACTTCATCGACGGCAAGGTCGCGCACCAGACGGGGCAGATGAGCAAGTTCGGCGGGTTCTGGGACTCGGTCATCGATCGGTTCTCGGACATCGCGCTCTTCATCGGCCTCATCTATCTGTATTCGAGGATGGGGCGCACGGACTACGCGATGGTCGCGTCGTTCGCGATGATGTTCGCGCTGATGACGAGCTACACACGCGCTCGCGCCGAGTCGCTGATCAGCAAGTGCAAGGTCGGCTTCATGGAACGGCCCGAACGGATCGTCCTGTTCATGATCGGCGCCTTCACGAACCGCATGGCGGCCGTGCTGTGGGTCATCCTCGTGCTGTCGATCTTCTCCGTCGCGGATCGCGTCATCCTCACCTACCGCGTCCTGCGCGACGAAGAAAGGATTGCGCCGGCATGAGCCGCGGGCCGCTTCCCGCCCGCATGCTCTGGAACGCGTTCTTCTGGACCTTCGAACGCGCCACGTGGCAGTACGACGTGATGGTGATCGCGATTCTCGGGTTCGTCTGGCTGATGCCTCCGGATTGGCTCGGCGATCCGATGGCTCATGGCAACGGCCCGATCGGCTGGCTGCTGGGGCTGCTGAAGCGCTAGACGTCGTCGCGCTCGTCGTGTAACCCGAGTTCGAACGTCTTTCCCGTGAAATGGATGTCGTGCGCGGCGATCTTGTCGCGCAGGACCCGGCGCGCTTCGGCGTAATAGACCTGCGGGACGACCAGCTTTCGCGCGAACGAGCGCCAGCGGTAGAGCACGACAAGTGTCGGCTGATTCCCCTCGCGCCAGGTCAATCCGCCGATATTCGCGTACGGAATGAACCCCCCTTCCGTCCAGATCCCGTCCTCGTACAGCCCACGTCCGATCTTCTGCGCGAGCGGCAGAGCGTACACGTAGTAGACGAGCATCATCGTCTCGCCGAACACGTCGCGCGGATGCAGGCGCAGCACGGCCAGCTTGTAGAAGATCAGGATTGCCAGCACGGCGCCGACCCAGAGGAACAGGCGATACAGCGGAGGGCGCGGCCCCGCCCACGTCAGGATTGCGGACCTGCGCAGGCGCGTGTACCGGTAGTACTGAAAGAACAGGCGGAGGTTGATCAGCAGGAAGCCGACGCCGATCAAATACAGGAACGACGCGAGCAGCCCCGGAGAGAGCTCGCCAATGTTCACTGCCCCAGCCGCGGGTCGAAACAGTGGCGGCACCGGGCCTCGTACGTGCCCTGCGCGCCCACCAGTACGCGCTCGTTGCTCGCGACGAGCCGCTGCGTGTGGTTCGCCGGCGCGCCGCACACCATGCAGATCGCCAGCGTCTTCGTGATGTACTCCGCGATCGCGAGCAGCTGCGGCATCGGCTCGAACGGCTTGCCGAGGTAATCCTGATCGAGCCCGGCGACGATGACGCGTTTTCCCTGGTCCGCCAGCATCGTGCACACCGCGGGCAACTCGGGATCGAAGAACTGCCCCTCGTCGATGCCGACGACTTCCGTGTCCGGCTTCACGCGCTCCAGCAGCTCGCGCGACGAGGACACGGCCTCCGCCTCGATCTGCATCGCGCTGTGCGATGTGATGTGGCTCTCGCTGTAGCGATTGTCGATGCGCGGCTTGAAGATCTGGACCTTGCGCTTCGCGATCTGCGCACGGCGCAGGCGGCGGATCAGTTCCTCGCTCTTGCCACTGAACATGCTGCCAGCCACGACCTCGAGCCAGCCGGCCCCCGCGCGATGGGATACGTCCACCTAGACCTTCTTCAAATACTCGCCGGTTTCCGTGCTCACCCTGACGACGTCGCCAATGCTCACGAACGGAGGCACCTGCACGACGAGGCCGGTCTCGAGCTTCGCCGGCTTGACCTGCGCACTCGCCGTGGCGCGGTTGATGCCCGGAACCGTATCCACGACTTTCAGATCGACCGTGACCGGCAGCTCGATCCCGACCGGCTCCTCGCCGTAGAACTCCACCATGATCGTCGACTCGGGGACGATGTAGTTCGCGTTGTCGCCGAGGACTTCGATGTCGATGTGGATCTGCTCGTAGCTGCTCGTATCCATGAAATGGAACGCATCGCCGTCGCGGTAGAGGTACTGCATCTGCCGCTCGTCGAGGATCGCGCGTTCGACGTCTTCTTCCGCGCGGAACTTATTGTCCCCCTGGACGCCCGTGCGGATGTTCCGCATCTTGGCCTGGACGAACCCGCGCTTGTTGCCCGGCGTGAAGTGCTGCAGATCAAGTACCCGGAACAGATCGTTCTGGAGCTTGATGAGCATCCCCCGCTTGAGGCGCGTTGCCTGAATTGAACCCATAGACTTAGTTGTCCGCTCGTGTCACAAACCTTGAAATGTTAGCACAGGGTGTTACGATCGACACATGGCTTGCGACCCGCTCGGCGACCTCCGCGCCTGGCAGGAGCGGCTCGAGCGCCTCGCCACCCAGCACGGTACCGCCTGGGCGCCGCCGATCGACGTCTACGAGACGGAAGATCGCTACGTCATCACCGCCGAGGTGCCCGGCCTTGCGCGCGAACAGATCGAGCTCGCCGTGCAGGACAATCGGCTGATGATTCGCGGGACGCGCTCGGCAGGCATCGCCGAGAGCGCGAATCGGCGCTATCACCAGGTCGAGCGCGGGCATGGATCGTTCGAGCGCACGTTCCGCTTCGCCGATCCCGTCGAGGACGAACGCATCACCGCCGACCTGCGTGACGGCGTGCTGACCATCACGCTGCCGAAAATCGCAACGCCGCCGCGGCGCATCCAGGTCTCATGATTCGACGGCTTCTTCTCGCGTCCATCTTGATTACGTCGAGCTTTTTTGCCGGCATGGTGCTGACCGGCCGCATGCGGGCCGCGGACGAGGCCGGGGCCCGGGGCGCGACGATCTCGCAGCAACCGCAATCCGCGTCGTCACCAGCTCCGGCGATCGTCGGCGGCCTGCCCGACCTGTCGTCCGTCGCAAGCCGCGCGATTCCGAGTGTGATGAACATCACGTCATTGAACGTGGTCCGGCAGCAGAA
The DNA here is from genome assembly GCA_035637115.1 of Vicinamibacterales bacterium. Taxonomy (GTDB): domain Bacteria; phylum Acidobacteriota; class Vicinamibacteria; order Vicinamibacterales; family 2-12-FULL-66-21; genus JAICSD01. The sequence goes on along the minus strand of DASPXV010000237.1, from coordinate 19,514 downwards.
TTCGCCGTTCATGTCGGATCCGCTGTTCCGCTACTTCTTCGGCGACGACATGTATGCGCCGCGCAGTCGGGTCGCGCAGAGCCTCGGGTCGGGCGTCATCGTGTCAGCCGACGGCTACGTCCTCACCAACAACCATGTCGTCGGCAGCGCAAACGCCCAGGTCTCGGTAGTCATGGCCGACAAGCGAGAGCTGAAAGCGAAGATCATCGGCGTCGACGAGTGGACCGACATCGCGCTGCTGAAGATCGACACGCGCGGCCTGCCGGTCCTGCCCTGGGGAGATTCGTCGAAGCTCAAGGTGGCCGAATGGGTCCTTGCGATCGGCAACCCGTTCCAGTTGAACCAGACGGTTACGCTCGGCATCGTCAGCGCGCTCGGACGGACCCTCGGCGGCAACCTCGCCACGTACGAAGACTTCATCCAGACCGACGCGGCGATCAATCCCGGCAACTCTGGCGGCGCGCTGATCAACGCGCGGGGGGAATTGATCGGGATCAACACGGCGATCTTCAGCGAGACCGGCGGTTATCAGGGGATTGGCTTCGCCGTACCGAGCAACCTCGCGCGGCACGTCATGGACGATCTGCTGAAGTACGGCGAGGTCCAGCGCGGCACGATTCCCGGGCTGAGCATCGCCAACCTCACGACGCAGATTGCCGAGGAGCTTGGCGCTCCGAACACGCGCGGCGCCCTCGTGAATCAGATCTCGCCGCGCTCGGAGGCGTATGCCGCTGGCCTGCGCGCCGGCGACATCATTACGAGCTTCAACGGCCGCACGATCGACGATGCGTCGGCGCTGATGCGCATGCTCGCCGACTCGAAAGTGGGCACTGCCGCAAAGCTCCAGATCCTCCGCGAGAGCCGCCGCCTCGAAGTCACCGTTCCCGTCACGCGTTCGCGCTCCACGCGCGGCGGAGCGCGTTAGCGGCGCGGCTGCCTCGTTAGCGGCTGCTTGTCTTTCTCTTCAGGAGAATAGGAGGTCAGGAGAATTCTTTTACAAAAGAACTCCTGAACTCCTGGCCCTCCTGTTAAAAAGACAAGCGTCACTTCCCTTTTCGCTGGAGTTCGTCGATGACCGCCATCCGGATGTCCCGGAGTTCCGTGACGTCGGTGATTTCCGGGTTGTCGCGCTTGAGGAATCCGAGGTTCACCTCGGCGCCGGACAGGAGAAAGTCACTGATCGCGAGCGTATAGCGTCCGGCCGAGTCGATGGTCGACGGAATCCCCGCGGTCTGCAGGTAACCTCCACTGCCACGATTCTGCTGCCCAATCTCCAGCACCTTCGTCAGCAGCCCGCCGGTGAACGTCGCCTTCAGGATCTTTCCGCCGAACGGCAGCACGCGAATCACGTCGTACTGCGTCACGGGTCCGGCCGGCAGCACATCGTCGATGCGGATCGATCCGCCGTTGAAGATCGACAGATCGGTCTTCGCCTCGTGGCGCATCGCGTCGATGATGAGGGCCGTCAACGGTGTCGGGCCGTTGCGGACGGCCGCTTCCCGGCCGTCGAGCGGCGCCGTAATCGTCGTCACGACGGTTGACGGCTCGAAGCCGTCCTTCCGGAAGCCTTCGAAGCCAAGCTCCGTCCATTTCGTCACTTCCGCGCGCGTGCGCGGACCTTCCTTCATCGTGTCGTCGATCCGCTGCAGCTTCGCGGTCACGATGGGCCTCGCGCCTTTACGCGGAATGTGTATCGTCACCACCGCAACCGTCCGCACGTTTGCATCCGCCTTCACGATCGGCGTGAACCGGGGGCCGCGCTCGATCAGCCAGTTCTCGTGCTCGTGTCCACCGAGAATCAAATCGATCTCCGGCACCTGTTCGGCGATCTCCCGATCGGCGGCAAGCGCGAGATGCGTCAGCGCGACGACGATGTCGCACTTGCCTTTCAGCTCGGCGAGGGCCGCTCGCGCCGCCTCGACTGGCGGCTTATAGCGAACCCACGGCTGCTTGTTCGCGTCGATGGTGAGTCCGAGAAGCCCGATGCGCACCGTGCCGGACGATGTTCTAACGGGGATGACGGCCGTGGGCACCGTGCCGGCAAACGGCGCCCCGTTCGTATCCGTGACGTTGCTGGACACGATGTGGAACCTGGATTCGGCAATGCGCGCGTGGAAGGCCGGTTCCGGAATGTCGAACTCATGATTGCCGAACGTCGCCCAGTCCAGCCCCAGCACGTTCAACACCGCGACCATCTGCTTTCCCGCGAGGCGTTCGCCATTCACACGCGCCGTGCCGAGCGCGGACGGCGACAGATAGTCGCCGCCCAGCGTCGTGATCAAATTGGGCGCGCGCGCCTTCAGCCGCGCGCGGAAGTTCGCCACGCGCGCAAGACCGCCGGCCTTCCCCGCTTCGACCGGCGTGATCTCGTAGACGTCGTTGAAATGAAGGATGGTGATCGTCGCACCCTGCGCGTACAGCGGCGGCGCGATCGACAGGACGGCCAGCAGGAGAACGACGATGCTGCGCATCGCAGCACTATAGACGACTAAACGTCTTCACTCGAAGGAGTCAAAGGTTTCGAATCCGTTCGAGGATCTCACCAGAGCGCCTTCGAAGTTTCGAACCTTCGAAGGAGCGCGCCAAGGCTCCTTCGAGCGCCTTCGATTCCTTCGGCAGCTTCGAGTTCAAATCAATCGCTGAAGCAGAGATTCAGGATCCAGGATGAGCGATTCGGGATCAGCGATCAGCGATGCCGCAGCGTATGCGCGATTCGGGATCAGCGGTCAGCGATGCCGCAGCGTATGCGCGTGCCGGAGAGCGCAGCACTGTCTGCCGCGGTGACTCGCCATTCGTGGTCGACGCCGACGTTGATCCCGATGCGCCGGCTCCAGATCACTGGCCGCTTCGGGTCCTTCTGATCTTCGATTCGGAGCGCGCTGCCCGTCAGGTCGAGGAGGTTCTGCCGCAGATCGATGCCAAGCGCCTTGGTGAGGTTCCCGGGGCCTCGACACAGATCGTGCAGCGCGATCTCGGAGGGGCGTTTGTTTGTCCCCGCAGCGCGGCGGCGGCGCATCAGCGGGATGCCGTCTTTCGGCTCCAGCGCGCGAATCAAGACCGCCGCCGGCCAGCCCTCCGCTTCCGTGACGGCGTTCACGAGGTAGTGAATGCCGTAATTCAGATAGACGTACGCGATTCCAGGCGGGCCGTAAAGCGGCTTGTTGCGCATAGTTCGACCGGGCGCGGCGTGGCACGCGGGATCGGTCTCGCCGATATACGCCTCTGTCTCGACGATCACGCCGGACACGAGGCCCGCCTTCGTTTCGTGGACGAGAACCTTGCCGATGAGATCCCGCGCGACGTCGAGTGTCGGACGGTTGTAAAAACGCCGAGGCAGTATCACGCGCTTGGGCGCCGAAGCGCTCGTGGTTGATTCAGCGCGAAGGCGGCCGAAGGCGGGCGATGGCGCGCTTCGCCGCGGCGGCGACCGAGGCGTCGCGATCCTTCGCAGCCGCTTCGAGCGCCGGGATGGTCGAGGCGTCGCCGATCGCGCCGAGCACGTCGGCCATCGCCTCGCGCATGTCCGCATCCGGCTCCTGGAGGCGCGGGACGACGGTGCTCGCCAGCGACGGGCCGAGCTCGACGAGGTACTCCTGGCCCTGGGCAATCACCTTCGGCGAGGACATCAAATCGATGATGCGTCCGGCGTAGTTGCGTCCGAGCTTCTGCAGGGCAAACACGGTCGCGAGGCGAACCATCAGGGATTCGTCGGTGTTCGCCAGCTTCTCGAGCGCGTCGATCGACTGCGCGTCACCCGCGCGGCCGAGCCCTTCGATCGCGGCGCGCCGGATGTAAGGATCCTTGTCCGCCAGGCGCTCGCGGAAGACCGGCACGCTGGCCGGTGACCCGATTTGCGCGAGCGCATTCAGCGCGGACCACGCCCCTTCTCCCTTCCTGTAGAAGGCAAGTTGTTCGGTCAGCGCCCCGACGGCGCGTTCGTCCCTGATCGCGCCCAGCGCGCGCATCGACGCATAGCGCACGTCCGCCTGCGAGTCGTTGACCGCCTTCAACAGCGCGTCGCCGGTGCCCGCCACCTTCAGGCGCGCGATCACACGCGCGGCTGCGGCGCGGACAGCGGGATCGTAGTGATCGAGCGCCTTTTTCAGACGGTTGACATGTTCGGGCGCGAGCGGCGCACGCGCGATCACGCCCGTCGCGTACATCGCTTCCAGCCGAACCTTCCCGTTGTCATCGTCCACCGCCTGGAGGAGCGCCGACACGAGCTCCGGCGGAACGGCGCGCGGCCAGACCGCGTACGGCCCGAGATCGAACGCCGCCTGCGCAACCGTGGACTTCCGCTTCTCGAGCACGAAGCCGACCATCCGCTTCGACCGGACGTCCTGCTCGAGAAAAAACGCGACCTCGGCCACGATCGCCTCGAGCTGGATCTCGTCGATCGGGTCGACGATCAGCGGCGCGATCGGCGGCACCGCCTCCGGATACTTCGCATCGCGCAGCAGATGGATCGCGCTCAGCCGGACCTTCGGATCCGGATTCCGCAGGTTGCGGACGACATCGTCAAACCGCAGCTGCTGTGCGGCGGACGCGACACTCGCGGACAAGCAGATACCAACTGCGATCGATGCAATTCTGTGCATAGTTCTTTTGGGCGGGGGCATTACTATTTTACTGCGATTGCTTGCCGCTTAACTCGAAGGTGTCGAAGGCGTCGAAGACATTCGAAGGGGCGTCAGGGGGTCCTTGGATCTTCGAAGCTTCGAAGGTCGAAGATCGGCCATCGGCCATCGAAGAGGATCCTTCGACTGTCTTCGACGCCTTCGAATCCTTCGAGCTCAAAATCTAGTTCGCGTACGCGTTCGACCGGCCCGTGGCCAGAACTTCGCGCAGGTAGCGGCCGGTGTGAGACGCGGGGTTCTGCGCGAGCTGTTCGGGCGTGCCGATGGCGACGACGTAGCCCCCTTCCTCGCCTCCTTCGGGACCCAAATCCACGACCCAGTCCGCCGTCTTGATCACGTCGAGGTTGTGCTCGATGACGAGCAGGCTGTGGCCCGCCTGCAGCAGCTTCTTGAATGCCGCGAGGAGCTTCGCGATGTCGTCGAAGTGCAGCCCCGTCGTCGGCTCGTCGAGGATGTACAGGACGCGATCGCCCGTCTGCGTCGAGAGGTGCGCGGCGATCTTGATCCGCTGCGCCTCGCCGCCCGACAGCGTCGTGGCGGGCTGCCCCAGGCGCAGGTACCCGAGGCCGATCTCGTCGAGCACCTGCAGGCGGCGCAGCACTTTCGGCGACGTGCTGAAGAACGTCAGCGCCTCGCGGACCGTCATGTCGAGCACCTGGTCGATGTCGCGCCCGCGGTACTTTACTTCGAGCACCTGGGGCTTGAAGCGCTTGCCGTCGCAGACGTCGCAGGGGACGAAGACGTCCGCGAGGAACTGCATCTCGACCTTGACCTCCCCTTCACCCTCGCACGCCTCGCAGCGGCCACCCGGGACGTTGAAGGAGAAGTGGCTGGCGGTGAGGCCGCGCGCCTTCGCATCCTTCGTTGACGCGAACAGCTCGCGGATCGGATCGAACGCCTTCAGGTAGGTGACAGGATTCGATCTCGGCGTGCGTCCGATGGGCGCCTGGTCGACCAGTACGACGTCCGTCACGAACTCCGCGCCTTCGAGCTTGCGATGCGTCCCGACGCGTCGATCCCAGTCCCCTTTCGAACGCTTGAGCGCCGCGTAGAGGACGTCGTGCACGAACGTGCTCTTGCCCGAGCCGCTGACGCCGGTGATGCAGGTCAGCATGCCGAGCGGGATCTCGACGTCCACGTCCTTCAGGTTGTGCTCCGCCGCGCCGAGAACCTTGATGCGCTGATTCGACGGCCGCCGACGCACTGCCGGCACCGGAATCGCGAGCTCGTCGCGCAGGTACTTCGCGGTCAGCGAACGCGGTTCGTGCAGCAGTTGATCGAGCGAGCCGCTGAAAATGACGCGTCCCCCCTGCTCGCCGGCGCCCAGGCCCATGTCCACGACGACGTCCGCGACCCTGATCATGTCCGCGTCGTGCTCGACAACAAGAACGGTGTTGCCCTGGTCGCGGAGCTTGCGCAGGATCGCGATCAGCCGCTCGTTATCGCGCGAGTGCAGGCCAATCGACGGCTCGTCGAGCACATATAACGTGTCGACGAGCGCGGATCCGAGAGACGTTGCGAGATTGATGCGCTGCGACTCCCCGCCGGACAGCGTGGACGACAGCCGATCCAGCGTCAGATAGTCCAGGCCGACGTCGCGCAGGAAACCGAGCCGCTTCCGGATCTCGCGAAGGACCTTGTCGGCGACGGTTGCGTCCTTCTCGGACAGCGTGAGCGTCTCGAAGAATCGATCTGCGTCCTTCACCGTGAGACCGCAGACGACGTCGATGGTGCGCTCGCCGACGCGGACGTCGCGCGCTTCGCGGCGCAGCCGCGCGCCATTGCACTCGGGACACGTCAGGTAGCCGCGGTAGCGGCTGAGGAACACGCGGACGTGCACCTTGTACTTCTTTCGCTCGAGCCAGCGGAAGAACCCCTTCACGCCTTCCCATCCACCGCCGTCTCCCTCGATGACGAACCGCTTCTCGTCGTCGTCGAGCTCCGACCATGGCACGTCGAGCCGGACGCGCCTCTTCGCGACGCGCTTCAATTCCGCGAGCTGCGCGCGATAGTGCGGCTTGCTCCACGGCTCGATCGCGTTCTGCTGGATCGACTTCGACAGGTCGGGCACCACGAGATCCATGTCGAGCTCGATGATGTTCCCGAAGCCGTGGCAGAGCGGACACGCGCCGAATGGATTATTGAACGAGAAGAGGCGCGGCTGCGGGACCTCGTACTGCAAGTTGCACTCGCGGCACTCGAACCGTTCCGAGAACCTGTAGCTTCCCCCTCTAGGCGGAAGATCCACGTTGATTGCGAATGCCGCGCCGCCACCTTCCGTGTATGCAGTCTCGATCGAGTCCGTGAGCCTCGTCCGGATGTCCCCGTCGACTTTGACGCGATCCACGATCACTTGCAGCGACGCGCGATCCTTCAGCTTCGCCGTGTCGACGTCCTCGAGCGTGACGGCCTGACCGTCGACGTAAAGACGTCCAAACCCCTTCCGGCGCAGCGCGGCAAGCGTTTCCGCAACCGAATCGACGAGGTCGGGCAGCTCCGGCTGCGGCGCCGGAACTTCCAGATCCGCGGCCTCCATCGGCGCGTCTTCATCGTCGGGCTCCTGCTCGCTGGGGGCGAGCGGTGCCGACGCAACGATCGGCATGTCGAACCCGATGAGCAGCCGCGTACCCTGCGGCAGATCGTTCAACCGGGTCGCGACGACTTCAGCCGTTTCCCGGATCACTTCCCTGCCGCAGCCGCGGCAGAACGTCCGTCCGACGCGCGCATAAAGAAGCCGCAGGTAATCGTGGATCTCTGTCGTCGTGCCGACGGTCGAGCGCGGATTGCGGATGCTGTTCTTCTGGCGGATCGCAATCGCGGGACAGATCCCCTCGATGCTGTCGACGTCGGGCTTCTCCATTCGTTCGAGAAACTGCCGCGCGTACGCCGACAGCGATTCGACATAGCGGCGCTGCCCTTCGGCGTAGATCGTGTCGAAGGCCAGCGACGATTTCCCCGATCCGCTGACGCCGGTCATGACGACAAGCGAGCGCGCCGGAAGCGTCACGTCGACGTTCTTCAGGTTGTGCGTGCGGGCGCCGCGAACGGCGATCTGTCCCCTGGTGTCGGCCATCTATGTGGAGAATTCCGGCGGAACCGGAACAGTCCATGGTAGCGCGGCCGTGCGGCCCGTTCAACCTCGGCGGGGCTAAACCGTGTTATTTTGTCAGGGCGTATGTCAGTCCGTTTGTTCATCGGCAACCTGCCCTACACGGCGACGGAAGCAGAGTTGCGGGAGCACCTGTCCAGCGTCGGCGTTCCCACATCAGTCGTCCTCCCCGTCGATCGTGAGACCGGCCGGCCGCGCGGATTCGCGTTCGTCGATTACGCCGATCGCGCTGTCGCCGAAGAGGCCATCCGGAAGTTCGATCAACAGCCCTTCAAGGGACGCGGCCTCGCGGTCAGCGAAGCGCGGCCTCGCGAAGAGCGCGGCCCTGGCGGTCCTCCGCGCCCGGGCGGGTTCGGCGGTCCGCGACCGGGAGCTCCCGGAGGTTTCAGCAGTCCGCGCCCGGGCGGCGCGCCGAGCGGTTACGCGCCGCGCCCAGGCGGATTCGGCGGTCCTCGTCCCGGCGGGTTCGGCGGCGGCGGCGGCGCGGAATCGGCGCGCGGGAACAAGAACTTCGGGCCTGACGCGCCCCCCAAGCACAAGCGAAAACCGCAGGGCAAGGAACGCGACAAGCCGAAGGGGCCGATCAAGCAGCGGCCGATTTCGAGTCTCTACGATGCGGACGAGGATTGGCGCTCGCTCGATGCGAAGGAAGACGAGCCCGACATCGACAACATCGCCACGCACAAGGACCCGGACGACACCGAGCCCGACGAATAGTCAGCGGATCGAGCCGAGCAGCACTTCGACCGCCTTGTCGAGCTGAGAGTCCTTCGGACCGTAGCTCTCCCCGATCGGTCTCTTCACCTCCACGTCGACCGGGCGTGGATGCATTTCCATCGGCGCGCCGTTGCGATCCGTGATTCGCGATCGCGGCAGCCGGAGCACGGTGCCGTCCATCAGCCGCGTATTCCACGTGTAGATGATCCATCCCGCGGTCGGCTCCCCGACGACTTTCCCGAGTTTCATCGCGCGATAACCCTCGGTAAAGTCCTCCGCGTCCGAGAGCGAATGCTGGTTCGTAACCAGGACCGTCGGCTTCTCGAGCGACCGCTGCCCCAGCGCGGACCGCGCCGGCATCGTGGGCATTCCTCGCAGTGTCATGTTCAAGTAGTGCTGTCGTGCGAGCACGTCCAGCGCATAAGCGTTGACGAACCCGCCGTTGTTGTTGCGGATGTCGATGACGACGCCGTCCTTTCCGATGTTGTCAGCGTCGAGATCGACATAGAGCTGCGCGAGCGAAGCTGCGGACATATCGGGCATGTGCACGTAGCCGAGGCGGTTGTTGCTGGCCTTCGCGACGTAGGCGCGGCGCTCCGCCACCCACTGCCTGTAGCGCAACCCGCGTTCGGTGGCGGCCGACACCGGCCGCACGGGGATGTCACGCGCCCCTTCACGGTTCGCGTTCTTTGCGACGCGCAGCACCGTCCTGCGATTGACCTTGTTCTCGAGCAACGCGTCGAGGTTGACACGCGTACCCACCGGCTCGCCATCGACGGCCAACAGGTAGTTGCCGCGCTCGATGCCGGCGCCGAGCGCTGAAGGTCCGAGCGTGATCACGTTCGAGATCTTCATCCGTCCGGATGATTCGTACTCGCCGCGATCGAAGTCGAGTCCGAGGTGACCGACACTTCCCGCAGCGGCAGCCCCCGCGGGCGGCGGGTTGATGCCCAGGTGCGACGCGTTCAACTCCCCGATCATGAGCGAGACAATGCGCCGCAGTTCGTCTGGCGTCCGCGCCGCCGCGACGTACGGCTCGACGGCCGCCCGCGCCGCGGTCCAGTTCACGCCATTGAATTCCGGGTCGAAGAAGTTGTCGCGCAGCAAGCGCCACGCCTGGTCGAACACGATCGTCTTTTCCTTCGCGAAGTCGGCGTCGAGCTCCGCCGTGACGTTCACCGCACGCGCCTCGCGCTTATCGAGCGTGACCGCCTGGATCCGGCCGTCATCGAGGTAGAAGACTTCCTTGTTGTCGGGTGTGAACGACACATCCGCTTTCGCGCCCGCCGTCGTGGTCAACTGCTTCGCCACTGGGCGCTCGCGCGCCGTTTCGTCGAGCGACCACGAGTACAGGTTCTGCTGCCCGGCGGCGCCGGCAATCATCACCACCGCTTTGCCATCCGGGCTGATGAACGCTTCGCCGACGTCGAGCCCTGTGGGAACGAGCAGGAGACGCTGGCGGATGTTGTCGAAAACGATCTCGACAGGTTTCTGCGGCTGTGCGGGCTTCTTGTCGTCCGCTTTCGCAGCAGACTTCGTCTCCGTCGTGGACGCCGGCTGCTTCGGGGGGACTTCGTCGACCACCGGGGCCGGAGGCGCCGAGGGTCTCCGCGGCGCCTGCTCTTCGTTGAACAGATCGCGAAATTGATCTTCGCGGAACTTCGGCGTTTTCAGCACCAGGTCCACGCGCGCGAGCTGCGAGACTTCGGTTCGCTGGCTCGTGTCGAACAGGATGAACGTCCCATCCGGCGACCACGCCAGTCCCGTCGCGTTCGTGTTTGCCAGGAAGCTCACGGGTTTCAAGTCTCCTCCGGCGGAAGGCACGACGGCGACGTTCGTGAAGCCGCGGGCCCCGGCACTGAAGAATGCGAGCCATCGCCCGTCCGGGGACCACGCGATCGGCCGGCCGACCTGCAGCGGATCCGCGATGATGCCTTTGGCGAGCGTCCGCACCTGCTTTGAGTCGACATCGAGCACGGACAGCTCCGTGCCGGCGCGGACGAATGCGATCGACTTGCCGTCCGGCGAGAATCGCGGCGCGTAGTCCGCCAGTATCCCCGTCGTCAGGACGGATTCCTTTTCTGTGGTGAAATCGTAGGTCACGAGGTGGGCGGGCCCCGCGCGCTCGGAGGAGTACACGATCCGGCGGCTGTCCGGAGACCACGCGATCTGAGATTCGGGAGCGGGCGTCATCGTGACACGCGCCGCGTCGCCGCCGTCCTTCGCGGATGCCGCAAAGATTTCGCCGCGCAGCGAGAACGCCACCTTCTTGCCGTCCGGCGAGAGCGCAAGATCCTGGAACTGGCTGGTGAGCCGCAGATGCTCTGTCGCGGGCCCGGCGGGCGCTCCCATCCGCGCGATCGGAACCTCATTCGCCGTGCCGCTCGCCGTATCCAGCTTCCAGATGCCGAAGTTACGCTCGAACACCATCGTGTCGCCACGCGCCGAGATCGACGGCCACAGCACGCGTCCGTCTCTGAACTTCGTGAGCTGCCTGCGTTGATCTGTGTTGGTCTGTGGCCCGTCACTGCGTTGGTCTGTATTGGTCTGTGGCCTGTGGACATCTGTGGCCCAGATGTTCTCCGCCCCGCTCCGGTCGGATACGAAGAACAGCGAGCGGCCGTCCGCGGCCCACATGGGCCATAGATCCTTCGCGCCGCCATTCGTGATGCTGCGATAGGCGGACGGCGCATCCGGCGCGGTCAGATCGCGCAGCCAGATCTCCGCTTCATCGAGGTGACTGTGGCCGTGGCGCCACCACTGGCCCGATGCCGTCCCGCGCGCAGACATCGCGAGCGTCTTGCCATCCGGCGAGATCGCCGAGAAGAATTCGTTCGCGTACCGATCGGCCGATATGGCCATCGGCGTTCCGCCCTCCGGCGACACGCGATACACGTCGTTGATCCCGTTGGCGAGATCGTGCGCGCTCGAGAAGAAGTAGAGCCACTTGCCGTCGCGCGACCATCCATCGAGCTGTTCCGCGCCGTCATCGAATGTGACGCGGCGGACGTCGCCACTGGCAAACGTCAGCACGTAGATGTCTCCTCCGCCCGTGCGCATCGAAACGAACGCGAGCTGCTTCCGATCGGGGGAGTACATCGGGCGGCTGTCGTTCGCGGCATTGGAAATGAGCAGCCGCGCCTCGCCACCGGTCGTCGGGACGGTCCAGATGTCGCCGCCGGACACGAACGCGATCTCCGCGCCATCGGGCGAAATGCCCGGTTCGGCAAAGGCCGGCTTCGGCACGGGCTCGGTTCGCGGTTGCGCGAGGAGAGTCGTGGTCAGCAAGCAGAGGAGCAGCGAACGGTGCATAATGCGGCGACTCTATCGCAGCGGGAGCATCCATGACCACTCATGTCAAAGTCCTCGGCGTCCTGTACATCGCGTTCGGCGCGCTCGGCGTCTGCGGGGCGTTGTTCCTCGCGCTCGCCTTCGGCACCGTAAGCGGCATCGTCGGTCTCAACGCCGATGCAGGCGATGCGGCCATCGCACTGCCGGTGATTGGCATCGCGGGCACCGCGCTCGTCATGTTCCTGCTGGCCGTTTCAGTTCCCGGGCTCATCACGGGAATCGGGTTGCTGAAGTTCCGGCCGTGGGCAAGAATCCTCGGCATCGTCCTATCCGCGATCAACCTGATCAACATCCCGTTCGGAACCATCCTCGGCATTTACGGTCTGTGGGTGCTTCTAAATAAGGAGACCGAACGGATGTTCTCGGGCGCACCGGTGACGCCGCCCACGGTTTAGGTATTGCCCGTCGTCACTACGGTTGAGGCCCCGACATTGCCAGCCGCGCAGCCGCTCGGCGATTGTCAGATCGACGTGACCGGCAGCAAGGCACAGGCGCGCTGCGCGGGAAGCGTGACGTGGTCCCCGAAGGTCGGCTCCGGCTCCGAACGGAATCTCGTGACTACACGTTCGAGCTCGTACACGTCGGAGCGAGCTGGCAGATTCTGAACGCGCGCGTTCAGAACAGATAGTCGAGCGCGATCGTCGGCGTAAACGGCGCCGTCAGGCGGCCTTCACGAGGCGCCAGTGCACTTCTCTCCCGTCACCACCATCCTGCTCCGCGCGTTCCACTTGATCCCTGTCACCGCCATCACAGCATCGCCGCGGACTCTCCCGGCGCGAGACGCTGCGTGATCACACCCGCGATGGACGGATGCGGCGCCGATGTGACCCTCAGTCTCGATGTGGCGCAAAGGTCATCGCCGCTCGCCTCCAGTTCGTCGGACACACCGTCGCGAACGATCGCGACGTTGCCGTGCGCGCCCGTCCGCAGTCGCTCCGGTCACATTCGTCGTCGCGGAGCTGCCGCACGCAAATGATGCGAGCGCGATGGCGGCAGCAACAGCAGAGGTCGAATGGCAACCACGGGCGATTGCCATTCAAGTGGCGCTCCAAGCGAGAATCAGGAGGATGACGCTGCGCAGATCGCTCGTTGCGCTCGTTGCGCTTGTTACGTTCGGTACCGCATGCGCCCGACTCGGTAGCGTGTCGCCCGGATTGTCCACATGGGAACCCACGTGTGCGTCCGCGTCGACTGCCGTTCACTGGATACGAATGTCGTCGCTCCGAGAGCGCTCGTCGCTCGATCGATGGTGCGCCGGTGTCGGCCTGCCGGCTCGTATCGAAGGCACACGTGCGGCGGCAACTTTTTCCGGGCCGCTGGCAGTGGTTTCGTGGAACACGCACGTCGGCGCCGGCAACATCGATGCCTTCGTGGCCGATTTGCGGTCCGGCCGGCTCACCGGACGTCCGGTGACAGATTTCGTGCTGCTGTTGCAGGAAGCCTATCGCACGGGATTCGACGTGCCGTCCCGCAACGGGGTCTCATGGGCGTCGGCCGGGCAGGCGCGCGCGTTGAAAGACTCGCGCGTCGAAGCCGTCCGTGCCGCCGAACGGCTGGGCCTCTGGGGCGTGTACGTTCCATCTATGCGCAATGGACAGCCCGTCGCGACTGCCGAGGATCGCGGCAACGCGATCCTCTCGACGCGGCCGCTGTCCGATATCACCGCCATCGAGCTGCCGCTCGAGCGGCAGCGCCGTGTCGCCATCGCGGCGACGGTGATGCTCGGTCCCGGCCGCCCCCTGCACGTCGTCTGCACGCATTTCACGAACATGGTCATGCATCACCTGTGGCTCCTGTCAGAGTCGGGGCGCCTCCGCCAGGCGCGTGCCCTTGCGCAGGCGCTGCCGGCGGATGGACCGTTGATCCTCGGTGGCGATTTCAACGCGTGGTTTGGCTTTCACGACGCCGCGTACCGCCAACTCGCGGAGGTGTTATCCCATCCCGCCGTCGAAGACCGGCGTCCCACGTTCGGTCCGTTACGTCTCGACCATCTGCTCTTCCGGCTACCTGGGTGGCGCGCCGAGCTGCGGCGGGCGGACAGCAAGTACGGATCGGATCACTATCCGCTGATAGCGTCGATCGACGTGCCGTAGTGTTACCATCGGCGCCACTTGTCCGGTCACGTGCACAGGGCTGAGAGCCTGCGGCGGATGTTTGCAGCGGTGGCGCTGGCGCTGCTCGTTGCGCCTCTCGTGGCGAACGCGCCGCTGTTCGATCCGGACGAGGGTCTGCACGCAGCCATCGCGCAGGAGATGGTCCAGCGCGGGGACTACGTCACGCCGACATTCCTTGGCGAGCCCTTTCTCGACAAGCCGATCCTCTTCTTCTGGGCCGAAGCCGCGTCGTTGCGGCTGTTCGGCGATCATGAATTCGCCATTCGCCTACCGCCGCTGCTATTTGGGCTGCTGGGCATGCTGTCCGTTGCGCTCCTCGCGCGCGCGCTGTTCGGCGAAGCAGCCGGATTCATTGCGGGAATCGCCTACGGCACGATGATGCTGCCGCTCGGCGTGAGCCAAGTGGCCGTCCACGACATCGCGCTCGTGCCATTCATGTGCATCGCGTGCTGGTGCCTATTCGCGATTGCTTCCGCGCCGCTGCCCACTCGTGTAGCTTCCGCGCCCCTGCTTCCTCCTGGAGCTTCCGCGCCCGCGCTCACTCCCGTAGCTTCCGCGCCCCTGCTCACTCTTGTAGCTTCCGCCTTTAGGCGGAAATTCCTGCTTCTCGCCGTTCTGGCCGGCACTGCGCTCGGCCTCTCGATCCTCACAAAGGGTCTGGTCGGCTGCGTCTTCGCGTGCATCTTCGCCGGCTGTCTCGGGATTCGGCGTCCCTCGACGATCGCGCGCCTCGCGATTGCGTTGATCGTCGCGGGCATCGTCGCGATGCTCGTCGCCGCGCCGTGGTACGTCGCAATGGAGCACGCGCATCCCGGCTACCTGCATTACTACTTCGTCGAGCGTCATCTGCAGGGCTACCTCACGGCGACGCAGCGCCACGCGGGCAGGCCGTGGTGGTACTACGTCCCGATCCTGCTCGGCGGCGCGCTGCCGTGGACGCCGTACCTCATCGTCGCCGCGAGATCCGCGCGCCACGATTCGCTTCGACAGGCATCAAGCCCTGCCCGACAAGCGTCAGACGCTCTGCCCGCTGCCCGACAGGCATCAAGCCCTGCCCGACAAGCATCAGACGCTCTGCCCGCTGCCCGACAAGCATCAAGCCCTGTCCGACTCATGGTCTGGGGCTGGCTCGCGATCGGTCTCGCGTTCCTCAGCGCCGGCGAATCCAAGCTCGTGACGTATGCGCTGCCGCTCTTTCCCGCGCTCGCGCTCCTCGTCGGCGACGCTGTCGCGCGGAACGATTCGAATCTGCGCGGCCGCCTGTTCACAGGCGTATTCGCCGTGCATGCGGCGTTCGTCGCGATGCTTCCAGCCGCTGGTCTAGCCGCGCTGCGGTGGAAATACCGCACGAACTATCCGTACCTCTGGCCGGTTGTCATCGCGTGCGGCGCGCTGGCCGTGTACATCGCGATACGCGCATGGCGATCGCGCGAGCCCCACGGACTGATGTCGTGGATGGCCGGGGCCGCGATCGTTTCCCTGGTCGGAGTCATGGCCGTGCTGCCGCGCGTCGCGTCATGGATGACGTCGCGGGAACTTGCGAGTGCGCTCAACGCTGGCGCGACGCTGCCGCCCCGCGTCTCGGTTATCGACGAGCGCATCGGTTCCCTCGTGTTCTATCTCGCGCCGCCGCTGCGCGTGTCGGCGACACACGACAGGCTCACCGAAGCGTCGTTCTCAGACGCGGTCGTGCGCGTGCGTGTCGATCCGGACGATGCGATCGTGGCCGTACGCAATGGCCAGCTCGAGCGGTTCAATCGGTTGTTTCCCCATCCACCTGTGCCGGATGCGCGCGCGGGAACGTTTACGATCTTCCGCACGCTTACGCTGCGCGAAACTCTGCAGTCGCGATAAGGCGCATTGAGCGGATGTTTTCCCAAGGCATGGGAGTTGCGCTATACCGCAGCAGTGCACAAGTCCGCTTCCTTCTCCGCGCTCGTGCTTGCCTGCGCAACGATCGTCTCCGCCAACGGGGCTGTGCGCTGCGGCATCGAGATGCGCAATGTCGCTCTTCATGCCGGCGACGGAATCATCCTGCACGTGCGCGCGCTCGACGGAGAATTCGTCAGCCGTGCGCCCGGTCAGCCTCCCGTGTTCGACGACCCGCAGTCGTACATCGTGCGGATGCGCAGCGCGGATATCTCGATGGATGCGGCATCGCTCAATGCGCTGCTCCGGCAATCCCTCGCCTCACACCCGTCGCCGCTGCGCGATGTGACCGTGACGCTCGCCGAGGGTGTCCTGCAGGCGAAGGGCAAACTTCAGAAGGGCGTCGGCGTGCCCTTCTCGATGACCGCAGTCGTCACTGCGTCGCCGGACGGTCTGGTGCGATTGCACGCGACCAAGCTGAAGGCAGTGGGACTGCCGGTGAAAGGGCTTCTCGATCTGCTCGGGCTCGACGTGGCGGACCTGATGAAGATGCCCGCCGGTTCCGGCATCCGTGCGGACGGGGACGACCTGCTGATGGAACCAACGGCGCTGCTTCCGCCGCCGCGCATGGAGGGACGCGTTCAAACCGTGGCGGTGAACGGCAATCGTCTCGTGATGCGCATGACCGGTCCGGCCACGCCGCCGAAACGCCCCGCGACGCTGCCGTTGCCCACCTCGCGCAACTATCTTTATTTCTATGGCGGCAGCATCCGTTTCGGGAAGCTCACGATGAGCGACGCGGACATGCAGCTGATTGACGCGGATCCATCGAACCCGTTCGATTTCTACCCCGCGCACTACGAAGATCAACTCGTGGCCGGTTATTCGAAGAACACGCGGCGCAAGGGCCTCCAGGTCTTCATGCCCGACTACCGCGTCGTCGCCACCAGAACACGTACCCGGCGGTGAGCACGGCGAGGATGGCACCCGCCAGGAACATGTGGCGATGCGCCGTTACGAGCACGACTTCGTAGCGATCGCCGACGAACCAGCCGAGCGAGATGAACGACGCCGACCAGATCAGCGCGCCGCTATACGCGTAGACCGCGAAGAGGCGACGCGGCAGGCCGGACGATCCCGCGACGATTGCGGTGAAGTGCCGCACGCCCGGGATGAAGTAGCCGATCGTGAGCAGCCATTTTCCCCAGCTTTCGAACCAGCGTTCCACCCGCGTCAGTTGGGCGGGACTGATGTGGACGTACCTGCCGTATCGACGGACCACGCCCGGACCGACCGTGCGTCCGAGGGTGTAGCTGAGCGTGATGCCGCACATGCTGCCGACCGTCGCGGCGATCAGCGTGGACGTCAGGTGCAGGTGTCCCTGCCGCACCAGCGCGCCGGCAAACGTGAGGAGCGTCTCGTCGGGTACGGGGAGCCCGAACACGCCGAGCATCAGGAGCACGAACAGCGCGGTGACTCCGTAGTCTGCGATCCAGTGGAGGATAAAGGCAGGCACGCGCGTTCCGGTCACTGTAGCCGATTGTCCTTGCCGCTACCGGCGCGGCAGCGTAGAGTTCCATTTACACATGAACAGCGTCCTAATCGTGGCGAGCATTGGTGTCATCGGCGCGGCGCTGGCCGCATGCGCGGTGTGGTATCGCGCTGCACAGCCGACTGACCTGGGCAGCGTCAGCCACACCTGGATCGCGGAATTGCGCGCCGGCGATCCCTATGATTCGTCGCGCTAAGCCGGAGGCCGCTGGTCTGGTAGAATAGTCGTTCCCGCCTTCGCCCGTGGAAATCGCTGGAGGGCTACGGCGGGCAAGCCTGGTCAGCGCCTCGGCGCGTGCCAGCATCCCACGCCCAAGCCGGCGTAGCTCAGTTGGTAGAGCAGCTGATTCGTAATCAGCAGGTCGTCCGTTCAATCCGGATCGCCGGCTCCAAATTTCCTAGATAAATCGCCCGTTAGGACCGACCGTTCGTTGCCCACACCTTCCCCGGGTAACACATGGGTAACACCGCGAACGGTACCGCGGCGACGATCTCCACGCCGGCATAATCTTCAGTGACCGGCGAATCCCTCTCGTACCAGCGCGCGATCGAGGCGGGCGTTCAGGCAAGAAACGGAGGGCCGTTCGACGGCGGCCTGCCGGGAGTGCACGGACATTGACCGCGGCGCGTAACCGACGCAGAATGAACGCGCTCGGTCGGAGCCTCCACGTCCGCGGAAAGGGCTGCGCCCACGACCACGATCTGCACGCCGCGATCCATCGTCCTCTTTCAGCCTGGTGCGGACGCAGGCACACGAAAGGGGATCCGCATGCCCGGGACGTCCGACCCGTACGCCGCCTTCCGACTCAATCTCGAACAGCAACGTAAGCGAGCGAAGGATCTGCTCCGCGCGGTTCGCGCAGGGGATTCGGCAGCGCGCCGGCGCCTCGCCGACGCTCTGGCTCCACATGCTCCCGATGCCGCGGCCGCCAAGCTGACCGATGCGCAGTTCGCGATCGCTCGTGAGCTCAGGTTTGGCAGCTGGCGTGACCTGCGAGCACATGTGATAGCGCAGACGGCCGCACATGAGGCAATCGCGCAGCGTGGTCCCGCCATCGACGCGGACATGCCGACGCTGCACATTCGCTGCGGATCGGATATCGAAGGAGAACTCGAGGCCGCGCGGTTCAGTGGCGATTTCCTCGAAGTCTGGGACTCGTTCCCCGTCGGCCCCGTGACGGACGCGCCAGACTGGATTGCGCAGCGGGCACGCTTTCACGCAGATACCGGCACCGTGCCCGATCTGGATTACGACCTGTTTCTCGAAGACCTCACCGCGGCCGACCGCCGACTCGCCGCATCAGCGGAGAGATACCAGCGCGTGGTCATCTGGACCGAACACGATAGCCACGACCAGCTCTCGCTGATCCGCTGCCTCGCACATTACGCGCGCACGCGGCCGCCACGCGTCCTCGAGCTGATTTCAGTGAACCACTTCCCCGGCTCGCGCCGCTTCATCGGACTCGGCCAGCTCCCGCCCGAAGCGATGTGGCTGCTCTGGAACAGGCGTGAAGTCATCGATGCGGAACGGCTGTCACTCGGCGCCGCCGCGTGGGCCGCGTTGACATCGGACGATCCGCGCGCGCTCGCCGCCATCGTCCGCACGCGAACGCCCGCGCTGCCGCACCTCGGACCAGCGCTGCATCGCCACCTGCAGGAGCTGCCGGCGTCCGGGAACGGCCTCAGCCTGACGCAGTCACTGCTCTTGCAGATTCTGTCGAGGCAGCCGGCCACGGTCGGCGATCTGTGGCGCATCTCGCAGGCCGAACTCGAGCCGCTGCCGTTTCTCGGCGACACGATGTTCCTGCATATCCTCGACGAGATGGGACGTGCGAACGCGGCGGTCTACGAACGATCGACGGTCGATCCGGACCGTCGGTTCAGCGATCGTCTCGCCATTACGCAGACCGGCCGCGAGGTGCTGCGTGGCGTGACTGACTGGCTCTCCCTACATCCTCCCGTCCGGTGGGTCGGCGGTGTACGGATCGAGCCAGCAACGCCGAATTGGCGCTGGGACGAGGCGGCTGAGGGCGTGCGGATGGCGTGATAACGGAGGTGAATCGAGAAAGATCAGACGGAGCTACGGTGCCGTAGTAATGGCGGCGCCCCGCCGTCACGCCGGGGCCAGTCGTGGACATCTACAGGAGCGCGTTCAGCGCCCTAAAG
>DASPXV010000236.1:0-13888 GCA_035637115.1 Vicinamibacterales bacterium | reverse complement strand
TCCAATATCCGGGGCTGGCGCATGCCACAACCTGAAGACCACCTGGTAAGCCGTGTGCGGGAAATCCGCACGCACGGTTTGAACGGGGGTCTTGCTCACATCCAGTCATTGACTGGAGACAAGTAGGATCTACCAATGCCGGACGCCTCGGCGTTCAACGAGTTCTACTACCGGAACTGCTGCGGCCAGCCGTACGAGCGCAACGAGACGTGGCTGCGCTTCTTCCGCCTCGTCGCCGAACGCATCGTCAGCGACATCAGCCCGCGCAGCGTGCTCGACGCCGGCTGCGCGATCGGACTGCTCGTCGAGACGCTGCGCGAGCGCGGCGTCGATGCGAGAGGGATCGACCTGTCATCGTTTGCGATCGCGTCCGTGCCCGAAGCGCTGCGCCCGTACTGCCGCGAGGGCTCGATCGCGGAGCCCTACGGGGAGCGCGTCGACCTGATCGTCTGCATCGAAGTGCTCGAGCACATGCCGGCCGAAGAGGCCGATCGTGCGATCGCGATGTTCGCGCAGCATACCGACGACGTGCTGTTCTCGTCCACGCCGTTCGATTACCGCGAACCGACCCATATCAACGTGCGGATGCCGGAAGACTGGGCCGAGGCGTTCGCGCGGCACGGTTTCTTCCGCGATGTGGATTACGACGCGTCGTTCATCACCAAGTGGGCGGTCCGTTTCACGCGACGCGCCGTGCCGGCGCACCGCCTCGTCCGCGATTACGAGCGCCGTTTCTGGCAGCTCCGCGCGGCGGAATACGACGCGCGCGCGTACGCCGTCGACGTCCAGCAGCGCCTCGATGCGGTCGAACGCGAGCGCGATCGTCTCGCGCCCTTCGAGCCGGAAGTGCACGACCTGCGGCTGCGACGGGCGGCGCTGGAAGAAAAAGCCGTGCTGCTGACACAGCAGCTCACGGGCGCCCGTAACACGATTGCCGCCATGGAGCGAAGCCTGTTCTGGCGCGTCCGGTTGCTGACTGTCAGACTGCGCGAGATGTTCCGCGGCTCGAAGCGCTGAAAAACGTCAGCGGCTTCGCCACCACGCGCGCAACGGGAGCGCAACCCTCGCCAGCCACCGCGCGGGATGCCATGGGGAAGGCACGACGTGAGTCGCATAGTAGCGATACGCGCTGTCGTGAAAGGCACGCGTCGCGAACGCGGACACCGTGTCCGCGCTGGCGCCGCCAGGATGCCTCACGATCGCCTGCGGCACGTATCGCGTCGTCAGGCCGGCGTCTCGCAAGCGACGGCAGAGATCCGCATCCTCCCAGTACAGGAAATATCGCTCGTCGAACGCGCCGACCCGCTGGAACGCCGCTCTCCTGATCAGCATCGCGGCGCCCATCACCCAGTCGACTTCCGCGCTCTCGACATCGGCGTCCACCAAATCCTGCGCAGGCAGGTTGCGGCGCGCCATTCTCGACGCGGGGAAGAACCGCGTCAGCAGAGAGTGCCTGCCAAATAGTCCCGTCCACGCCGTGGGCTCGCCGCGCGCGCTCGCCTGAACGGAACCGTCCGCGTTGAGCAGGCGCGGAGCGGCAATCGCGCACTCGGGATGACGCTCCAGCGTCTGCCGGAGTGCCGCGAACGCACCGGGCACCACCTCGCAATCCGGATTCAAAAGCCAGAGCAGCGGAGCGTCCGTCACGCGCGCGGCTTGGTTCACGGCGGCGCCGAATCCGGCGTTACGGGCGTTCGCGATCACGCGCGTCCGCGCGAGCCCGCGCAGCAGATCCACGCTGCCATCGGACGACGCGTTGTCGACGACGATCGCGTCCAAGTCGAGACCTTCGAGATCGGCCGCCGCGGTCTCGACGCACTTCCGGGCCAGCACGCCCGTGTTGAAGTTCACGACGATGAGTGTGACAGCCGTCATGAATGAGCGTGTTCCCGCAGGCCGGCGCAGCGTCGAAAGACGGCGAGGGTCTCCGCTGCGGTGCGCGGCCACGAGAACGCCGCCGCGCGACGGACGCCCGCATCGGACCAACGGGCGCGTGCCGCAGGATCCTGAGTCAACCCATCGATCGCCTCCACCCACGCCTGCACGTCGACCGGATCGAGCAGGATGCCGGCATCGCCTGCGAGTTCGGGAATCGAGGAGGCATTGGCGGCGATCACCGGGACGCCGCACTGCATCGCCTCGAGCACCGGTAGCCCGAAGCCTTCGTACCGCGACGGGTAGAGGAGCATTGACGCGCCACGATACAGATTGAGCAGCGCATCTTCGCTGACAGGCCCAGTCAGTACGAGCGCCTGCGGATCTCCCGCGGCCGCGGCCTGCGCGCGCAGCTGCGCGCCGGTGCCTCGATCGATGCCGGCACAGACAAAAGAAAGACCGAAGTCGGAAGACGGAAGACGGAAGTCGGAAGACGGAAGACGGAAGTCGGACGACGGAAGACGGAAGTCAGAAGACGGAGGACGGAAGTCAGAAGACGGAGGACGGAAGTCGGAAGACGGCGGACGCACGTCGGAAGACGGAGGACGGAAGTCGGAAGACGGAAGGCGGATGGCGGATGACGAAGAAGCTGCGCGACGCACGGCGAGGATTGCCGATAGCGCGGTCGTCAGGTTCCGGCGGACGTGGAGGTCGCCGACGTGCAGCGCATACGGCTGCCGCACGCCTGACGGCGCGGCCATGGCGTCGAACACTCCCGGCGTAAACGCGTTCGAGGCCGCGAGCGGGACGACGTCGATGCGATCTTTCGAGATTCCGTAGGCAGCGACGATCTCACTCCTCGAAAATTCAGAGTCGGTGACGATCCGGTCCGCCGCGTAGGCGGATCGACGGTAGAACCAGCGCCTGAAGGGATCGTCCTTGTAGGCATTCCACTCCGGCCTGCGCTCGTAGCTCACGTCGTGGATGGTGACCACTTGCGGGTGCACGCCCCAGAGCGGCGCGCTGTACGCGGGCGCGTGGTAGACATCGAGCCGCGCGGTTCGCGCGGCAAGTGGAATGGATGCCGCCATCCATCCGAGATTCGTCGGGAAACTGACCGCATGCTTTCGGTCGATTCCCGCCGGGAGGTTCGCAGAAGGAGAGCCGCCAATGGCGACGATCTCCAGGTCAGGCGCGATGGTCCGGATCGCGGTGTAAAGCTCGTGGACATAGCGCCGCACGCCGCCTGCGGGGGATTCGAAGGCGCGCCCGTCCACCCCGATGCGCATCAGCGAATGTCGAGATACAGGCGACTGACCGGGATGTTGTGAGACGCGCAGATCTCCCGGACGCGTTCCTCCACCGTGCCGTTGATCGCGGGAGAACTGAGCAGCACTTCCTCGATCGAATGCGACGCCAGGATGCGTTCGAGATCTTCGAGCGCGCCGCCTACCGGCACGCCAAAGATGCGACGAGCGTGCTTCTGGCGCTGGTCGTCGATGAAGACGACGGGGTTGCGACCCCAGTTCGGATCGCTCCCCATCTCGCGCGCGAGCAGCTGGCCGCGCGTGCCGGCGCCGTAGATCGCCACGCGGCGCTTCTGCGGGCTGTTGCGCGCCGCCGCGCGCCTGAAAATCCTGAACGACGATCGCGTCCCGATGATGGCGATCGTGAGGAGGACGGCGTCGATCAGGAACACGCCGCGCGAGAAACGCTCGTCGAACTTGTAGACGTAAACGACGGAGAGGACGGAGAGGATCAACCCGCCGCCCACGCCTTTGACCACCGTCGACAGATCGTGCAGGCCGAACGTGCTCCACATCCTCGAGTAGAGTCCGGACACGTACAGGGCGGCGAGCTGCGAGCCGAGGATGGCGGGCAGCGACGCCGCGAAACTGGGCATGAAGATCGCCAGCGCCTCGCCGGTAAATCGGATTCGATACGCCGCGTAATAGCACGTCGCGATGAGCGCCAGGTCGAGCAGCACTTCCCCGGCGTGCCAGCGGAACGTCAGATCCGACAGCAGCGGCGCGAACGGCGCATTCTGCAGGGCCTGGAAATCCTGGCCGGCGTAGGCCGGGACCCGCGCGAGATAGAGACCGAAGAGCAGGACGGCCACGACGAACCCGATCGCGACCGGCCAGGCCTCGGTCGGGCCCGATCGCAGCCAGTATGCCGTGCCGGCGCCGGCCAACCCGATGACGTAGAGGAGCGCAACCGCCTTCGGCTCCGAGAAACCCGCGGAGACGAGGCGATGCGATGTGTGATCGATGTTGCCGCGCGTCGTGCTGCGTCCGGCGAGCCGGCGCAGGAGCACGACGAACAGCGTGTCGAAAATCGGAACGATGAGGATCAGTGCGGCCGCAGCCGCCGCGCTCATCGTCGATGCGCGCGCGATCGCCAGCGTCGCCGCGGCGGCGAGGATTCCCCCGATTGCGAGGCTGCCGCAGTTGCCCATGAAGATCCGTGCGGGATGCCGGTTCCAGAGCAGGAAACCGAGCAGCGATCCTCCCAGCGCGTAGAGCAGCGTCGAGATCGAACCAAGCTCCACGCGGAAAACGGCCGCGAGCGCCAGCGCGGCGATCGCCGACACGCCGGCGGCGAGGCCGTCCATGTTGTCGAGCAGGTTGATCGCGTTGTCGATGAATCCGAACCAGACCACGGCGAGCAGCGTCAGCCCCGCCAGCCACGGCGTCACCGTGAAGGTCGTCAACGTGAACACGAAGAAGGCGGCGACGGCCAGCGAGCTGACCATTTTCAGCAGCGCCGACATCGGCGCGAGATCGTCGTACCAGCCGGCGATGAAGAGGGACACGCCCACGGAGGCGATGGGAAGCAACGCGACCCAGTGGTCCGGGACGAAGATGAGCGTGGCGATCGCCGTCCCGGCGAGGATCGCGGTCCCGCCGTACGTTGGGGTCGGCGAGCGATGCCAGCGGTCCGGCCGCGGACGTACCACGATCCCGAACCGCAGCATCGTCACGCGCACGACACCGGCCAGCAGCGCGCTCACGCCTGCGCCTGCTGCGGCCGCCAAGAGAGATCCCGACTCGATGGTCACCGTGATAGGCAGATCATATCCAAGGTTACGCCCGCGCGACGCAGACGAGTTGATCGGCGAGCCCGCGCTTCTGAATGCTGCGGAACACGCCCGGTCCGATCGTGCGCACGAACGTCTGGTAGAGCCTGTGGCGCAGGCTGCCGGGCGCGTGGGTGTAATCCGCGTTCATCGTTTCCACCGCGCGCGACGCAAAGTCGCGATGGTAATGAATCCAGGAGAATCCCGCCTGCTTCAGAGCCGCGGTGAGCGTCGCCTCGCTGAAATAGTAGAGATGCTCCGCCGGACTGATGATCGCCCACTGCGGTCCGAGCGCGTGGCGCGAAAACGCCTCCCAGTTGGGCGTCGTCATCACGAGCAGTCCACGCTGCCGCAGAAGGCGCCGGATGCCGCGCAGCACGCCGATGGGATCCTGCAGATGCTCGATCGTCTCGAACATGACGGCGGCATCGAATGAGGCGTCTTCGAACGAGGCGTCCTCGAGCGTTCCCCGGACCACGTCGAGGCCGAGGCGCTCGCGCGCGAAGGCCGCTGCCGCCGGCAGCGGTTCGACGCCATGAACGTCCCAGCCGGCGCGCTCGGCGGACTTCATGAACAGTCCGGCGGCGGCACCGACCTCGACCAGCCGCCCCGGTGGCGGGTGGTACATGTCGAAGAAGTGCAGCAGCGGACGATGGTGCACCGCGAACCGATCGAGATCGACATGCCCGTCGCGTCCGATCTCCAACCCGCGCATGTACTCGTCCCAGAAGTAATTCTCGCTGTACCGCGTGAACAGCTCGCTCTTCGCGAGCCGCGGATTCGTGTAGACGAGACGGCAGCGGTTGCACTGGACCACGTCCAGGTTGAACTTGTGATGGCGCAATCGCGTATCGTCGGCGCCGCACAGTGCGCAGGCGACGCGTTCGAGATTCACCGGGGCGTCAGACACGCAGCCGGTAATCCGCGAACTCGCGCGTGAGCGCGGGATGGTAGTACGGATCGTTGTCCATCAGGTCAGCCCAGCGCGATCGCATCAGGTCGAGTTCCTTGCCGCTCTGGGTGCGAGGCCCGAAGCTGGCGGACTCGTGATGATAGAGCGTCGCGAAAGGCGTGAAGACGATCCGATAGCCGGCACGCTGCAACCGCAGGCAATAGTCAACGTCGTTGAAGTCCACCGCAAGGTGCTCGTCGAAACCCTGCACGGCGTCGAACACCTCCTTGCGCGTCATCATGCACGCCGCGGTGACGGCGGAATAGTTCCGCACGCTGACGGCGCTCGAGGCGTATCCGGGCGATGCTCCCGCGTGCTGGTGAAAGGCGTGTCCCGCGCTGCCGCCGATGCCAAGGACGATGCCGATGTGCTGGATGCGTCCGTCGGGGTAGAGCAGCTTCGCTCCGACTGCCCCGATTTCCGGCTGCTGCGAATACTCGAGCATCGCCGTCATCCATTCCGACGTGATCACTTCCACGTCGTCGTTCAGCAGAAGAAGGTGAGACCCGGCAGCGTGAGACGTTCCGGCGTTCATCTTGTGCGAGAAATTGAACGGACCGTTCGATTCGTACGGAATGATGCGATGGTTGGATCCTTCCAGCGCGCGCACGACCTCATCGCTCACTTCACCGTTATCGGCGACGATCACGAACTCATAATTACCGTACGACGTCTTCTGCCGCACGCTGCGGATCAACGTGCGCAGCGTGTCTACGCGTCTCCCGCCGATCTGCCGCGGCTTGCCCGTCGTGGGAATCACCATCGAGACCAGAGGCTCGCCGGCGATCTGGAAGCGGACGCGGAAGAGTCCCTGCGCCGCTCCCGGCAGGATTTCGGCCTGCACGCCACGCCGGCGCACCGCGTCTTCGAGCGAGCGTCGGCCCGCGTCCATCGCCCACGGCTTGGCGTTGCCGGAGCTCGACGTCGACTGTGGCAGCTTGCGCCAGTGATAGAGGATGAAGGGCAGATGGTCGATGCGTGATGTTCGCTCGCTCATCCGCAGGAAGAGGTCGTAATCCTGGGCCCCCTCGTAGCCGGCGCGAAAACCGCCGGCTTCATCGACCAGACGGCGCCGGGCCACGACGAGATGCGGCGTGTACATGCACGACAGGAAATGCTCCGGCGACCAGTCCGGCTTGAAGTACGGATTGCACCGCTCGCCGGCGAGATCGAGCTTGTCCTCGTCCGAATAGACGATGTCGGCGTCGCGATGCGCGTTCAGGTGCCGGACGACGCGGTAGAGCGCGTCCGGGGTGTACTCATCGTCGTGGTCGAGGAGCGCGACGTATTCGCCGGTGGCGAGCGTGAGGGCCGCATTCGAGGCGGCGGCAATGTGCGAGTTCCTTTCCAGTCTGAGGACGTGGATGCGCGGGTCCGCGGAGTATTCACGCAGCACCTGCCGAGTGCTCTCGAGCGTCGACGCATCGTCGCAGAGGCAGAGTTCCCAGTTCGGGTACAGCTGCCGCTTCACGGACTCGATGCAGGCGCGCAGCCAACGCGGATCCGTGTTGTACACGGGCGTGATTACGCTGATCTTCGGCTGATATTCCAGGGACGGGAGCTCGGCGGCCATCGCCGCGAGCTGCGCGTCGGTCACCGTGTTGGTCATCAGCCAGCGGTGATAGAGGTCCGCGTGAAGATCCGCCCCTTCGGCCTCGCGCAACTGCGCAATCGTCGCCTTTAGTCCGAACGTCCGGATCTTGGTCGCCAGGCTGCGCACCGATGCCATCACTTCAGAGCCCGGCCGCCGGGCGCGCATGTGTGGCTCGCCCCAGATGGCCCACGCGTGCTCCAGCGTCGCGCCGGTGGGAATCGATGTGGTCAGCGTGACGCGAACGGTCGTCATGTCGGAATCGCCATGACCGGTGGCCTGCTCGGGCAGGGTTACCGCCAGGTGCGTCCAGCGGCGGTCGCGCCAGCGGCTGTGCGGATTGATCCGCACGCTTCGCCTGGTCTTCCAGCCGCGCAGCGTCTCGACAGTCATCGTGCATTGCACGCCGCCGCGATTGGGCTGCCAGACAACCGGCAGCATCGCGCACGGCGCCACGACCTTCGCGCGGCCAAGGCAGGACGCCTCGTAGGTCAGCGACGACGGCGGATGGCACATCAGCGCGTCGTAGGTTTCGCCACTGATCTTGACGCGGCCCAGCCAGCGGATCGCGTCGTCTGCGTCCGGCATGTCGGTCTTGCGCTCGACAGGCTCGAGGCTGCGGAACGACGTGCGGCGGAAGAACAGCCTGCGGGAAAGCGCGCGCAGCGCGCCGCCAGGTCCGCGATGTGTGACGTGGCGGAAGCCGGTCCGTATCGTCCATGCCGGGTGGCACGCGACGGCGATGGCGCGGCCGGCACGGTGTTGAAGCGCCACGAGCGTCTTGCGCCCCTTCGACGAGAGCACCAGCTGGAGCTCGCCGCGGATCCGGCGGTTGTCGTCTTCGGCGTCCGCGAGCGCGGCACGCGCGTCGGTCAGCGTAGCGGCAAGCCGTTCACGCATGCGCTCCAGCTCGGCGCGTTCGCTCATCGCGCGGACCCGTTCGCGCCGCGAATCGCCTCGAGGCGCGCGCGCATCGCGGCGCCCGTGTGCTGTGGCAGCCGCGAGGCTTCCATATCCCGGCGGGCCCGCTGACCCTTCTCGATTGCAGCGGTCCGGTTCAATGCGACCTCGCGAATGAACTCCGCGGCCTGCGGGATGTCGGGATCGGCCCAGACGAAGCCGCGCATGTATGGGCCGTAGTCTTTCGTAAGGGGGACGATGCGATAGTCCACGAGATAACTGTTGTCCGGGGTCATGAAATCAACGTTGCCCGAATAGCGGGTCGCGATCACCGGCTTGCCGAGCAGCATCGCTTCGCCCATGGTCATGCCGAACCCTTCGCCGCGGTGCAGCGAGAGGTAGCAATCGGACGCGTTCATGAGCGCGGTGAGTTCCGGACGCGACATGTAGCCGTCGAACATGGACACGTCGAGCCCTTCCGCCTCTTCGTGGAAGCGCCGGACGGCGTCACGATCGTACTCCGCGTTCGTGTATTTCAAAACCAGGGTCGCGGACCCGCGCGGCAGCGCCGCGCGCCGGAAGGCGCGAATCGCGCCGAGCGGATTCTTGCGCTCGGTCTGGCTCGAAACATCGAACGTCAGCAGGAAGACCGTCGCGTCTTCACGCAGTCCGAAATGCGCGCGGCCGATGGGAGGGGGCTCCGGCAGCACGAACGGCAGCGGCATCGTGACGATCGGAACGGGCGAGACCTCGGCGAGGCACGCGCGCGTGAATTCGCTGGCGACCCAGACCTCGTCCACGTAGTTGAAACCATCCAGCCAGTCGTCGCGCCACTTCGATAATTCCCAGAACCAGTAGCCGATCGTGTAGCGATCGCGGAAGTAGGCGCGCCCGCGAGCGGCCGCGAACCCGCTCATATTGTCGCCGTTGAGATGGACGACGTTGAACGGATGCGGGTTGTCGTCGGTGAAGTTCGAGTATGAGAGATCCTGCGTCCGCAGGCGGGAACCGACGTTCGTGAGGACCATCGGCACGCCGGCGGCTTCCATCGATCGAATGGTTGCGCGCGCCGCTTCACCCATGCCGCTTTCGGTGGAGAGGTATCCGGCGATGTTGACGCCCATCGGCAGCTCCCGCACGGCACGGGGGATCTCGCGGTTTCGCGTGGCGGACACCGCGCGTGCGCGCAGCCCGCGCCAGCGCATCGTCTTCGCGCGCAGGTAGAGGCGCGCGGCGCGGTACGCTTCGAGCGACTTCCACGTGTAGCTTGCCTTCAGCGTGGCGAGGACGGCCGCCGCCTCCGCCGTGTCGCGAGACACTTCGCGCTGGCGGGCGACGACCGCGTCGATCTCCTTGAGCGTCGCGTCGATGTCGTCGCGCACCTGGCGCAGCCCGGGGTCCTCAGGCGTCATCGGCCCTCGAAATGAGCATGACTGATTCGCCGCGCGGGTGCGTGAGATCAGGCACGCGTTCCACTCGGGCTCCCAGCGCTCCGCATACTCCGGCGAGCACCTCGAACGGGTAGTGAAACGGCTCCATGTCGGGATACGTTGTCGCGCCCGCCTGGTGTACGAGCGGCTCGAAATTCAACGGATCCCGGTTTTCGACCCACGTGGCGTAGAACCGGCCGCCCGGCTCGAGCTTTTTCAAGACGGCTGGGACGCACCGCGCGATCGCGTTCAACGACAGCCGCGACCAGAATCCGTTCGCGATCGCAAAGGCGAATTGATGCGGCGATTCGCTCAGGTCGAACCAGTCGTTCACGATCAGGTGACCGCGCTCCGGCCGCACGTTGGCGCGCACCAGCTCGATCTTTACTCCTGCCTCGAACAGGCGCCGGTCCTTTTCATAGCCCCAGTAGCAGTGCTGGTCCATGAACGGCAGCATGACGCGCGCTCCCGAGAGGCTGCCGCACCCGACATCCAGTACGTAGTGATTCGGTCGAAGACCCTGTCGGCGCAGGAAGTCGAGCTGCCACTCGCCGCTGGCGCGCCATTGGCCGCCGATGGCGGTCCGATGCCATGCCGTATCCAGTTCCTCGTCGGTCAGGTCGAGTGCGGTCTGTATCTGCCGCGGTGGCGCCGGACCGGCGGCGGCCGGCGCTTTCATCATGTGCTCGTAGGTCGCGAGGCCGTTATCGACGTCTCCGTCGTACATCAGCCGTCCGCGATCGAGCACGCACACGCGGCGGCAGATCGCGCGAATCGCGTCCGGCGAGTGCGAGACAAAGATGATCGTTTTTCCCTGAGACTGGAACGTCTGGAGCGTGCGGATGCACTGCTGCTGGAAGTCGATGTCGCCGACGGCGAAGACTTCGTCGAGCAGCAGCAGGTCCGGATCGAGGTTCGCGGCGATCGCGAACCCGAGCCGCATGTGCATGCCCGACGAGTAGTTCTTCAGGGGCACGTCCATGAAGTGCGCAAGTCCCGAGTACTTCACGATTTCCGGGTACAGGATCTCGATTTCCTGTTGCGACAAGCCGTAAATCGCCGCGTTCAGCCCGACGTTTTCCGCGCCGGTCAATTCAGGATGGAATCCGACACCGAGCTCGATCATCGTGCCGATGCGCGCATCGCGCTCGACCAGCAACTGTCCCGACGTGGGCGTGTGGATGGCGGCGATCAGCTTCAGCAGCGTGCTCTTGCCGGATCCATTGCGCCCGATCAACCCGATCGATTCGCCGCGTCCGATCCGCAGCGACACGTCGCGCAGCGCCCAGAACTCCTCGCGCTGCTCCTGGTGGCTGCGATGGAAGAGCCCGAGGAAATGCACCTTCAGCGATCCCGACGGGTTGTGCCGCAGGATGAATCGCTTGGAGAGATCCCTGGCTTCTACGATGGGCATTCGGCGGCTTGCGCCATCACGTCTGCTCGGCGAACCGATCTTCGAACGCGAGCAGCAAGGCCGCGCCGATGGCGAAAGCGATTATCGCGTACGCCACAGCGAAGGTCCACACGGCCGGCTCGGGCCAGCGCCGATAAAAAAGGATGTCCTTGTAGGCGACGACGTAGGATGCGACGGGGCTGGCGAGGAGCGCGAGGCGGAACCGCTCCGGCACCTGCGACAGCTCGTACAGGATCGGCGTCGTCCAGAAGAGGACGGCGAGCGCGACCTCGAGGAGGTGCCGCACGTCGCGGAAGAACGTCGTCGCCGTCGCGAGGATCAGCGCCACGCCGATCGTGAAGATCACCTGGAGCGCGACGAACACAGGGTAGGCCAGCATCGGCGCCGCGGGTGGCAGACGGAACGCGATCAGCATGACCGGTATCAGGACGACGGCCATGAGCAGGTATTGCGTGAGGTTGAAGAGCACCGTGCCGATGGGAAGGATCGCGCGGGGAAAGAATACGCTTTTCAGCAGCGACCCGCTGTCGGCGATCGCGCCCGTGGACATCATCGCGGCGTTGGAGAAGAACGTCCACGCGAGGATGCCGATGAGCACGAGGAACACGAACCCCTCGGTGCGATTGTGCAGGATGTAGCGAAACGCGAGCGAGTAGACCGCGATCATCACGACCGGATTGACGAGCGACCAGAGGAACCCGAGCGCGGATCCGCGGTACTTGAGTTTCAGGTCCTTGAGCACCAGCTTGCGGAGCAGCGTGCGGTACTTCACCAGCGCCGACAATGTGGTCATCAGCGAGTCGTGCGGTGCGGCGCGATCGATCATCGTCTCCCCCATCAGCCGCGCCTCTCGGAGGGAATGTCACCGCGGTGCGATCCGAAGAACGAAGCGAGCCGAACCCATAAACGGCGCAGCTTCCAGAACACGCTGGTCTCGATGTGCAGGAGTGTCTGGCGTGCGATCGCGAGGTCGTTCTCCGTCCGGCGGAGTTGGTTGGCGGTCCGCTGCAGCTCGGCATCGCGTTCGCGCATCAGTCTGGTGTGCACGCGCTTCATCTCTTCGAACTCCGTGCCCGCGGTCGCGATCGGCGCGGCATCGCGATGGACGCGCGTCGTCGCCGCAATCGGCGCGGGCGCGACGATCAACGCGTCCTTCCGGATGCGGAACGTGTTGCCGTGAAACAGCGAATGGCGCCACGCCGCGGGCAGCGGAATGCCTCGCTGCAGGTCCGCGGCCGACGCATGCAGGATGTAGTGCTGTTCGGGAGGCGCGAACGGCAAGCCGGCGATGTACTCCTCGACGTCGTCGATCTCCATGCCCTTCTCGAGGATGCCGTACTTGGTCATCATCTCCACGGACACGTCAGCGTGTTCATGCGCCGCACCGGGCTCGGCGAGGACGACGCTGCCGCCGTCCTTCAGGGCGCGCGCATAGCCCGCCATCGCCGCGCTACGATTCGGAATGTGGTGGAACGACTCGTAGGCGAGAACCGCGTCGGCGCAGCCATCGGCGATCGGCAGGTTCTCGACATCGGCGACGAGCAGATTCGGTCGCGACGGTCCCATCCGGCGAATGCCAATCTCCAGATACAGCCGATTGATGTCGACGCCTATCGCTTCGATGCCGCTCTTGGCGAGCCATTCGGTGGTCCAGGCGTAGCCGCAGCCGCTGTCCACGACCACCGCGGCATGAGCGTTCGGCCTGATGTCGAGCAGCGCGATCACGCTTGCGAACAGCTTGATCAGGTACAGCGTGAATGGCGTGTTGTCCGGGTTGAACGGAGATGAATAGCCCGGACCGAAGAACTCGTCGTGGTTCTCGATCCTGGACGCGATGTCGATCTCGGCACGCTTATGTGCGATCCCGGCATCGGTTGCGGTTCCATCCGTCGGGATCGGTTTCAACCCTTCGCGCACGTCCGGCGGCACTCCTGCGGCGACCGTGTCGAGGAGGCCCGTGTCCCGCTCGGCATCACGCAGGTGATCGGGTAGCAGCTCCGGCAGTGTCTCGAGGATCGGAAACCAGCGCCCGCATCCCGCGCAGAGCAGCAGGCCGTTTTCTATTTCCACCTCGCGGTTGCGCTCCGGCGCAGCCGCGATGAAACGGCTGATCGGGGTTGGAACCTCGCGCGCGACGAAGCAGCGAAGCGATCCCCGGCAGTGGGGACAGCAGATGTAGCCGAGGAGGGAATACCGCATTCAGCAGGCAGCTATCGTAACATCTAGCCGGATGTCCTTTCGAGCGAGCGCTGTGCTGATCGCGCTGTTCTTCATCGCGATGCACGCCTTCGTGCTTCCACCCGACGGCTTTGTGACAGGCGACCAGGGATCGAAGTTTCTCCAGGCCCGCGCCTTCGCCGACCATGGGCCGCTCGATCCCTCCATCGACGTCCTGGCGCGCGACATCGATCCGCAGTATCACCGGCAGGAACCAAAGCTGAAAAACCGCCGCGGCCGGCTCGTATCCGAGTTCCTCTGGCTGTTGCCGCTCATGACGGCGCCGTTTCTGCACGTGCTCGGCTTGCGCGGCTTGTACGTGGTCCCGGCACTTTCTGTGCTTGCGATCTTCGGCGCGTCCGCCGCGCTCGGGCGAAAACTCGGCGACCCCACCGGTCTGCGGACGGCCTGGACGGTCCTTCTCGTCACG
>DASPXV010000235.1:0-3134 GCA_035637115.1 Vicinamibacterales bacterium | reverse complement strand
GACCGGGAAACAACCATGCGTGACTGGGCACCACTGGAGGAGTACCTGAAGCCCTTGGGTGTGGGCCGGGCCGAGGCGGCTCAGAAGCTCGGGTCTTGCTAAACCGCCTGAACGAGATCGTGCTCGGGTCCAAAGCGCATTCGTGTCGTCGCTCCAGAAAAAACGCTGATCACGGGAACCAATTCCCGTGCCGTTGTCCCGAACAGCCAGCCAAGAATCCATAGGTCTCGAGTAACGCCGCAGCCGCTTCCGACCGGCTGCGGAACGTGCCGACCGAAGATGGCAGAATGGCGTCTGAGATGATGATGCACCGCTTGGTCGTCGCGGTCCTTCTGGCTTGGCTGGGAGCCGGCCCCGCGGTAGCGCAAGGGATTCGGTCGGCACCCCCGACCGAAGTCGCCAGTGAGACTGATCCGCGCCGTTTTTCGGAACCGCACCTCGCCATTCATCCGGCGGATCCGAAGCAGTTGCTCGCGGGCGTTATCATCAGCTGGGTACATGGGCCGTTCGAAGAGACGCAGACGCGTCAGCGCTGCGCCGCATTCGTATCTCGCGACGGTGGCGGCACCTGGAGCCGCCACGAATTCGCGCTCCTCAACTGCGGAGATCCTCAGGTCGCCATTCTGCCGGATGGCCAGGCGGTCTTCATCGCACTTGCGGACTTCCCCGGCGTGGAGCCGCGACGCGGCGATTGGCTGATCGTTTTTCATTCGTCCGATGCAGGCATGACGTGGGATCCGGCGCCGACGATTATCGGGCGGGGACACGATCATCCCGCGGTCGCCGTCGATCTTGGATCCCCTACACGTAAGGGGTGGATTTACGTGACGACCCATCACGTGTGGCGCGATGGGAACAATCAGCTCGCGTCGGGGATTTTCGTCGCTCGTTCGCGCAATGGCGGGAAGTCGTTCGACACCCCGGCGATCATCTCGCCTAACAACCTGCATAATTTCGGCGAAATGCCGGCGGTATTGTCCGACGGTACTCTGATCGCATCCTTTGTCGATGACAGCTGGGGTTCGACTTCACTCGAACGGCGCCGGACGTGGGTCGTTCGTTCGACGGATGGTGCGACGACCTTCACCCTGCCATTTTTAATCAACGACATGTGTGGCCCGCCTCCATCGTTTCAGCTGTCAGCGTTGGTGGCGGACACATCAGAAGGTCCGTTCCGGGACCGCCTGTATTTTGGGTGCCGGCAGTATGCAGGCGGGCCTGTCGTCGTGACAGCCTCCGGCGACCGCGGTGCCACGTGGAGCGGGGCACGCGTTCCAGTCGGCTCAAGGGTCCTGGATCCGACCGCGCGACGTGTGATGACGATGGGCGTGACAAGCAACGGCGTGGTCGGCGTGTTGATCGCGGAACGGCGCACGAACTCCGCTGAGCGGTGCCTGGAATTGAGTTTCTCCGCGTCATTCGACGGCGGCGCCACCTTCGGCCTGCCGCAGCTCGTTTCAAGCTCGCCGTGCGGCAATTCGTCGGCGGACGAGATTGCCAATCGATTGTTTCCAACATATGGCGATTACTTCGGCATCATTTCGCTGCCGGACGGAAATTACCGACTGCTGTGGCCGCAGATGCAAGCTGGCCGGTCGGTGTTACTGACTACAGTGATTACCGTGGACGGGCGCGCGATCGCGCCACCAAGATGATGACCGGCCGAGCTGGCCAGCGGTCCCTTCGGTGATGACATTCTGCCGCCCGTTGAGCATCACGTGTCGTCCGACAATCGACGCATCTGCATGGAACCAATGTTCGAAAAAGAAATGGGGGAGGACGATTCCATCCTTGCCCGGCCGCGGCGGCCCACCGAAAGCAAAGCTCGCGCCCGTGAGATCCCAGAACCCGTCAGTGACCGCGGCGACGCGCGCCTGCACCACTTCGTCACCAACATCGATGGGCTCGGAGGCGGACAAGAATCCAGCGAAGCGGTCAAGAACAGTGGCCTGATCGCGCCACGCTTCAAAATCTGCCGACATGACGACGTCATCCTCACCGCGATCGTCAAGAGGGGCGATCCAGACCAAGCGCTCAGGATTCGGATAGGCCAGCGGTCGCACGAGCACGGCGTTGACGACGCTGAACACGGCCGTGTTCAAACCGATCCCCAGTGCAAGCGTGAGCACGGCGACGATAGTAAAACCCGGCGCGCGAACGTACAGACGGAGGCCGTAGCAGGTGTCCTGGAGGAGATGATCCCACCACATTGGGATCCAAACTGTGCGCGCCGCTTCCCTAGTCAGTGTGGCGTTACCGAACGCTCGCCTGGCTGCCGCGTACGCTTCGTCTGGCGCCATCCCACGGGCGATGTTCTCTTCGGTTTCGCGGAGGATGTGATCGCGGATCTCATCGTCAAGATCATCGAGACTTTCGCGCGCACGCCGCCTCATATCGGCCTCAGCACTCGCGCCATCGCGCGGGCCAGTTTCTCCCACTTCGATGTCTCGATTGTGAGCTGCTTACGCCCCTTTGGCGTCAGGCGGTAGTACTTCGCCCGCCGATTGTTATCAGACGTGCCGTGTTCGAAATCGATCCAACCGCGTTTAATCAGCCGATGAAGCGCCGGGTAGAGCGACCCTTGCTCCACCTGCAAGACGTCCTCAGAGCGCCGTTTGATCGCTTGCATGATCGTGTGGCCATGCGCGGGACCGAGCCGCAAGGTCTGCAAAATGAGGAGATCAAGCGTCCCTTGAAGCAACTCGATGCGGCCTTCAGTAGACATTCTAGGTGGAGGGAGTGTAGGCAGGCGTCACCTAGGATGTCAAGGTGTAGATCAGGATGAGCTAAGCGGCTGTTCCGGTGAACGCGGCGATCCAACCTTCCGCGTAATGCCGTCGCGGTACCACCAAAGACTCGCCATCTCTTGCGCCCGCGTGACCGCGTTCGGCTCCGCCTTCGCGCTCAGCGCTTCGGCGGACAAGGCATCACTTGGGTACTGGACTTCTCCCCTGTTCCGCGAAGGCCTGCGCGATGTTCAACGCAATCGACCTCGTGTCCGCGAACGAAGTGTTCGATGTCACGGCGACGACGATCCCGCGTTCCGGAAATGTCACGAGCGACGTCGAGCCACCGATAAAGAATTCGCCGTCGTGGCCCACCATCGTCGTTGATTCGCCCGCGATCGAAACAGG
>DASPXV010000234.1:0-6916 GCA_035637115.1 Vicinamibacterales bacterium | reverse complement strand
ACCATCTTGCTGTTCGTCCTCAGGCAGACCTGTCGGGCAGTCTCTGGCGTGACCCTGGTCGCAGAGAGCTTGAGCACCGTCAACGTGCCACGCACTTTATCCGCGCCCAGCACATTGAGAAATGGCGTCTGGTCCAGACTGAGACGTAGAGCGGCATTCAAGGCATCATCCAAGACCGGATCGCCGGTCCGATTGCTGATATCGGCCAGCACAATTGTGCCGGTGTCGGAGAGGCTTGTCTGGTTGCGAAGGCCCCAGTAAAGCCGTACCCCAGTCGCAACGACAACGAACAGCGCGGCGGCGGCGAACCACCTTCCGGCGTAGCGTCGTGGCGGCTGCGTCTCGATGCCGACCCGCGCAAGATCCGCAGGCATCTCGGCGACGGGTTCGTCGCGCCGCGAACAGGGGGAGTCTGTAGCCGAGCCAGGCCACTCAGGGGCCACGAGCAACCGATAACCCCGTCGCGCGACCGTCTCGATGTACCGTGGGCTGTCTGCTGAATCGCCTAGGGCCCGGCGGAGTGTCCCGATTGCCACATTGATGCTGTGGTCGAAATCGACAGTGGTGTCGTTCCGCCAAAGTAGTTTCTTGATTTCCTCGCGGGTCACGAGCTCGCCCCCGCGTTCAATCAACATTCGCAGAACCTGGAACGGCTGTTCCCTGAGAACGACCTTGCTCTCGCCTTCGGTCCCAAAGGAGCGTAGTTCGCCCGACTTCAGGTCAACTTCAAACCCTCCAAGTCGAACGCGGTTCAAGGGATCAGGTTCCACGGCGCGCTAAACAAAGTGTAGACGAGGTGGTTCTCGTTCGAACTCGCTTCTGACCTCCAAATGACTGCCAGATGACCGCCAGTGCATTTAAGTTCTGAGTTCCCAGAACTACTCTGCGTTCGATCATGACGATTTCCAACAACGCCTTCGCTGAGCGCATCACCGTACAGATCCCGACGGACTCGGGTGACTTGATCGAAGCTTGGGTCTACCGCCCTGAGGGCAGTGGCCCCCACCCCGCGGTGGTGATGGCCCACGGCATCGGCGGCATCAAGGCGGGAGGACTGGGCCCGTTTGCCGAGCGTTTCCGCGAGGAGGGCTTCGCCGCCATCGCCTTCGACTACCGCAACTTCGGCGGTTCCGGCGGGCAGCCGCGCGAGGTGCTGTCCGTCCCGCGCCAGCGCGCCGACTACAGCACCGTCATCGGCTGGGCAGCTGAACAACCCTACATCGACACTCATCAGATCATTGCTTGGGGCACGTCCTTCGCGGGCATGCACATCGTCGAACTCGCGGTCTCCGACACTCGACTGGCTGCCGCGGTCGCCCAGGCTCCGCTGACCGACGGCTTGGCCGCAGCCAGGATGTCCCCGCTCAAGAACGGGATTCGACTTTTCTCACTGGCCGTGCTCGACCGTGTCGGCTCGCTGTTCGGTCGACGGCCGATCTACATTCCCGGTCACGGAAGGCCCGGAGACCTGTCCATCGGCGCCACGCCAGACGGCCCGTTCGGGGAAAAGCTCATGACCCCGAAGGATGGCACTCGATGGAATGACCGCGTCGCCGCGCGGTCTCTGCTCAGCTTCTCCTGGCGTCGACCGGTGCGACGCGCCGGCTCCGTCCGCATCCCGTTCCTGCTCGTGGTCCCTGAGGCGGACGCCATTGCGCCCGTTCCGGCCGCGCTCGAGGTGGCGCGCAGGGCACCGGGGGCCGAATTGTTCCGCAGCGGCGGTGGCCACTACGACGTCTACGAAGGGGGAGCAAGCTTTGCGGACGTGCTGCGAACGGAAATCGACTTCCTCCATCGCCACGTCAAGGTCGCAACCCGACAGATGTGACTGAAGGCCCTCCCAACGAGTTCCCAAGAACAGAATAGCCTTAGCGATGGTGGTGGACGTGTTCCGCCACCGGCATGACACCGCGCTGAGAGATTGAGCGTGGGCGCACTCGCTGGAGCCCCGGTGCCTTGAGCCGTCGACTGTTCGGCAATCTGCCCTGGTGGCTCACCTGACGTCAGCCCGCCGAGCGCCGCTGCACGGGGCGATAGTGGGCGCACCTGGGTGGGCGCACTTCGCGTTTACCCGCATAAACATTGACACCGGCCGACGTCGTTAGAGATGAGCCGACTATCCTCCGCAAGAAGTTCGAGGATCTTCTTGACATCTCACGTTTATGTCGGTCTTTATTGACGATTTCGCGGGTGAGCCTTAGTCTCGCAATGATACGTCCTTGCGCGCCAGGTTGGTGTCGTGCAGGCGGAAGGCCACCTGCGTACACATGGCGACAAAGGCCACCATCCCGAGCGGCAACCCGATGGTGCGAGGAAGACGAGGCCAGAAGGCAGATACGGCGATGAATGCATACACGACGACTTCGCTCGCGATTCTCAATGCACGAACCATCGCAACCCCCGTCCCAACCGAGCGTTTGCAGTGCCGAGGCTGTCGGTCCCCGCAGATACTACTCTAGAGAGCAGGTTTTACGCTGCCCGGCCGGAGAACCGCAGCGTGCAACCTTTCGAGCGCGCCCCCGGGGGCCCGCACCTCGTGACGTGCGCGTCGATGCGCAGCATCCCACGACGAAGCGACGAACACGCGAACGCGACGATCGTCGACGCTCACGCGCGCCGTGCTACGACTCCGAGCGCGACGCGATAGCTACGCCGCAACGCATCCTCCGCACCCGCGGCGCGCGATCGATCAGCCGCGGCGAGGTCGCGCCAGTGTCGGTTCGCCCTTTCGAGTTCGGCGATCTGCTGCTGCGCGTCGGCGAGCTCGAGCCGGAGTTCGCGGACCGTCGCCGACGTTGGAGACGGCGCGCGCTCAGCGATCGGCGGGCAGTCGACGCGGCGGCGGTACTGTGCGACGCGGAGCTCGGCGGCTTCGCTCCGAACGGCGTCGAGCGCAGCGCACAACCCACGGAACGTCGACTGGCAGATCGGACACGGCGCGCGTTCGTCGATCACGGCGTCCCGCGCGACGGGAGTCCAGCAGGGTCGACGCTCATTCCGGCCGGCCCGGATCAGGCTCAAAGAGATTCGCGCGGCGCTCGTCGTCGCGCCGACGGGAAGCCATCGCGCGGCAGGACGGCCGGCAATGCCTGCGCCCGCCACGGGCAAAAAAGAAGAGTTGAGCGTCCGCGCATCTGAACTGCGACACCGCCCGAGCAAGTAGCCTCGGGGGCGCCTTTGTTGATTGCCGTGATAGGCTCCCTCGATCGGCAGGACGCGAAAGCACAAGGTGCGAACGGCTTCGGGTACAGTCAGGGCTCTTGCTGAAGGGCACAGAATTGGCGGAACGTCCCCCTATCCCCATCGAGCTACGTCGTCGAGTTCTTGTCGAAGCGGGTCATCGGTGTGCGATTCACACGTGCAAACACACCGACGTCGACGTTCACCACATCATCTCCTGGGAGCGCTGCCGCGAACACTCGTACGACAATCTCATCGCACTCTGTCCGAACTGCCATAGGAGAGCGGACGCGGGCTACATAGACCGCAAGGCGCTTCGCATGTACAAGGCTCGCCTGACATCCAGTGGCATCAGTCCCGAAATGGCCTCGGGCGCAGGAGGCGACGATTCTAAGGACGAATGGCGTGTGGTGCCTCTGACGGAGAGTCGCGCCCAGCTTCCGTCGTACGAAGTGGAGATCGAAATCCCAGCGTTCACTGCGCCAGACTTGGACGAGCTCAACCGTATGGAGTACGGATGGGCCTTAACCTGCCTTCAGTCCTTCCGCCGGACGCTGATCGCACCGATTCAGGGTGCGCTGCCAGAGAGCGGCTCTGATCCTCATCATCCGGCGGGGTATTTGTCCGGGACGTTTGCCGTCATGCGCTGCGTCGAGACGTCGCTCAGTCTGCGCTACGCAATGAACGAGTACCGCTTCGGTGCGATGCACGGTCAGACGTGGTTCCGAACCGTCACCGCACTCCGAAAGCCTCTCGTAGTGCTTCATTTTGAGGATCTGTTTGAGGCAGGGTCGGATTTCGTTCAGCGGGTGTCGTCGTTTGCAGTCGACGCGCTGCTAACGTCTAGCGAGAGCTTTGATCCCGACTGGGTACGAAGGGGAGCAGGTCCACAT
Source organism: Vicinamibacterales bacterium (assembly GCA_035637115.1). Lineage (GTDB taxonomy): Bacteria > Acidobacteriota > Vicinamibacteria > Vicinamibacterales > 2-12-FULL-66-21 > JAICSD01. The sequence continues at coordinate 2,843 of DASPXV010000234.1, read as the reverse complement.
TTGGGGAACTTTACCGACTTCAACATTTCTGACGACGGACTGCTAATCACGTTTCCACCGTACCAAGTGGCTTCGTATGCTGATGGTCCTCAACACGTCACCGTTCCTTGGTCTCTGACACGCGACGTTCTCAATCCGGCGGTACGTGTTCTGGAGTAGGGGACCTGCCGAACAACACGGAGGACTGACCGAAATGTTCGATCATATGTCGCGAATCGCTGCGCAAATACGCGACGAAGGTCACGTTAGGCGAAGGAGCGAGCGAGACCGTCACCCTGACGGTGACGACGCCCAAATAACGTCAACGTCGCTTGTCGGGCAGGCGCCGCTGCCCCGCGCCGTCGTAGATGTGATCCTTCGGATCGATCTGGCGCATCGGATGCTCGCGCGCCCGCTCTTCCTGCGCCTGCGCGGCAATGCCCGGCACGCGCGAAATGATGAACAGCGCGTTGGCAATTTCAGGCGGAATGCCGATGTCGCCGCAGACCGCGGCGATCGCGCCGTCGATATTCACGGGCACGGCGTGGCCGTCAGGCAGGGCGCCAGCGACGAGCTCCACCGCGCGGATCATCTGCACGTGATGCCCTTCGATTTCCAGTTCAAGCGCCATCTGGAACAGCCGCGCGGCGCGCGGATCGCGCGTGTGGAAGCGATGCCCGAACCCGGGAATGGGGTCACCGCCTTCCTGGCACCGCTTCACGATCTCTATCGCCGCGTGGCGATACGACGCTCCTTTCCGTACCAGTTCGAGACCGGTGTCCAGGAACTGCATGCAGCTCTCGATATCACCACCGTGGTGACGCCCGAATCCAAGTACGCCCGCGGCTACGCACGCGCGCAGCGGCGCCCCGGTCGTCGCCGTGTTACGCGCAGCGAGCGTGGATGGCGGCGTGATCCCGTGATCGATGAACGACACCAGGATCGCTTCCATCAGGCTGCCGATCGCGGGCGACGGTACTTCCCCCATCAGCAGCAGATAGATCGCCTCGCCGAACGTGAGCCGTCCCATGATCTCGTCGAGCGGGTAGCCTCGTACCAGAATCTTGTTCGGCTCGATGCAGGTCAGCGCCGTGCGCCACTTGCCGTCGCCGACCTTCGGAAGCGGAGGGGGCGTGCGGCGCGGCTTGCTCATAACGTCCCGTACAGGCGATCGCCGAAATCGCCGAGTCCCGGCACGATGTATTTGTGTTCGTTCAGGTGCCGATCGATAGCCGGCGTGTAGATCCGCACTCCTGGATGATGCTTCTGCACCATGTCCACCCCTTCGGGCGCAGCGACGATGCAGATCATGCGGATGTCGCGGGCGCCCGCCTGCGCCAGATGATCGAGCGCGGCAACGGCACTTCCACCGGTCGCGAGCATTGGGTCGATCATCAACACCACGCTGCTCGACAGTCCTTTCGGCAGCTTCGAGTAGTACTGCGATGCGATCGCGGTGCTCTCGTCCCGCTCCAGGCCGATGTGACCCACGCGCGCCGCAGGCATCAGCTCGAGGATCGCGTCCAGCATCCCCAGTCCGGCCCGCAGCACGGGGACGACGACCACGTCGGCGGACACGCGGCGCCCTTCGGCAGGTCCGAGCGGCGTCTGCACGGTGACGGGTGACGCAGGCAGGTCGCGGGTCGCTTCCCCCGCCAGCAACAGGCTGATGCGCACGGCCATCCGCCGGAATTCTTCCGGAAGCGTCCGCGCGTCGCGCAGGGTCACCAGTGCATCGTGCACGAGCGGATGCTCGACGACGTGGACTGACACGGGGTGAATCTTACATTGGCGACTGGCGATTGGCGAATGGCGATTGCCGATTGGCGAATGGCGGCTGGAGGCTTCGATGAGGGCTCGTATAGAATCGAGGCTTCATGCTTAGGTTGACCGCACTGCTGGCGACTGCGCTCGTCGCGTTGAGCGCGGCCCAGCCCGTTCAGCGCCGGACCGTGTCGCTGGTCGTGGCCAACGGGACCGTCGTCACCGTCGATGCGAACCACCGCGTGATTGCACGCGGCTCGGTGGCGATCGACGGACGCGACATCGTCGCGGTCGACACCACGGAAGCCATCGCGGCGAAATACCGCGGCCGCGACACCATCGACGCTGCCGGCAGCGTCGTGATGCCTGGCCTGATCAACACGCACACGCACGCGCCGATGGTCCTGTTCCGCGGGCTGGCGGACGACCTGGCGCTCATGGACTGGCTGCAGAAATACATTTTCCCGGCAGAGGCGAAGACGGTATCGCCGGCGTTCGTTCGGGCGGGGACGCGGCTGGCGGCGCTCGAGATGATCCAGTCGGGCACCACCGCTTACGCCGACATGTATTACTTCGAAGAGGAGGTCGGCCGCGTCACGAAGGCGGCGGGGCTGCGCGGCGTGCTCGGCGAGACGATCATCCAGTTCCCGGTGCCGGACGCGAAGACCCCGGCCGAGAGTCTGGCGCGCACGGAGCGCTTCGCGAAGGAATTCGCCGGCGACGATCTGATCACGCCCGCCGTTGCGCCGCACGCGATGTACACGCTGGACGCCGGCACCCTCAAAGCGTGCCGCGCGCTCGCGGATCGGCTGAACATTCCGGTCATCATGCATCTCGCCGAAACGAAGGACGAGGTGAAGACGTCGGATGAGAAGTATCACGCGACGCCGACGGCGTTTCTGGATTCGATTGGTTTCTGGGGGCAGCGGACGCTGGCGGCCCATGCCGTTCACGTGACACCGGCCGACATCGACATCCTCGCGAAACGCCGCGTCGGCGTCTCGCATAATCCCGAGAGCAACATGAAGCTGGCAAGCGGCATCGCACCGGTCGAAGCGATGCGCAAGGCCGGGGTAGTTGTTGGCCTCGGCACGGACGGC
>DASPXV010000233.1:0-2215 GCA_035637115.1 Vicinamibacterales bacterium | reverse complement strand
CGCTCGTCGGGCTGGGACAACGCTCGCTCGGCCTTTATGCGTTGGCCGCCGCGGCCGGTACGCTCATCATGGTGGGGCCGACGGCGATCGCCGTCCAATTCACGCCGCGTGTCCTGGAGAAGATCGGCGCGTCTCCCAAGGGCTTAGGTGCGCTCGAGACGATGGCGCGCGGGCTGGACATTCTCGTACTGATCGCCGCACCCGTAGTCGCCGCGAGCATCGTGCTCCTCCCCGCGCTGACTCGAGCGTTGTTGCCAGCCTACGTGCCCGCCGTGCGAGCGGCGCAGATACTCGTTGTGGCAAGTGCCTTCCTCGCAAGCGGGATCCCGTTCGTCAGCTACGTCGTTGGCCGAGGGAGGCAGTGGCTCGTCGTATGGCTCTACCTGGGGAATGCCATCTTCAACATCGCGTTGGATGTATTGCTCCTTCAGGCGGGCGCTGGCATTACGGGCATAGCCATCGGATCGTTGACCTCGTACACGCTGCTCGCGATTGCGATGCGGATGCTCGTCCTGCGGCTAGCAACGGGCCAAGGACGGCGATTCGCCTTTCGCCTTGCAATCCCACTTGCCCCGATCGCTTGGGGGGCGGGTGTGGGAGTCGCCGTCGGGACCGGCCTTGCCGCGCTGGGCTCTACGCAAGACCTCGGGCCTTCAATCATCGGTGCGTGCTGCGCAATCCTCCTCGTCGGCCCTGCTGCCGCCGTCTATGCGCGGCACACAGGTGTTATCCCGGTCCGGCGCTAGCGTGGTCTCCGGCGTGCGGCACGCCGCGCAGGGATTCATCGACGTCCAGGTGGCCGTGCGCCTTGCTGTCGGCGGAGTGATGGCGATCGCGGCGGTGACAGCGGCATGGGCAGGAGCAGTGCCTGCCACTGCCGCGGGGCTCGTCGTGTTCGCCGGTGCCGCGATCGCCGCCTGGAACCGCCCGGATGACGCCTTCCTCGCGTGGTTCGCGCTTGCGCCATTCCTGCAGAGCGTCGCACGGCATACCGAGCAGCCGTGGCAGACCGCAGTGAAGGAAGGCCTGTACTTCACGCCGCCGCTCCTATTTTGCTTGTGGATTGCGCACCAGGAGTGGACGGCACCACGGCGGAAGCGACTCATCGATGCGCTGCCGCTGCTGTTCATTGCGCTCGCGCTCGGGTCGATCTCGCTCGGGGCAGAGTGGTACGGGACATACTCGCGAATCGATCTTGTCCAGCAGCTCTACATCAGCGTTGTGGTCGGCGTGGCTGCGTACCTCTTCCTCGCGTTCGGGCCGATCCCCTCCACCTTGTGGCAACGCGTCACCGTTGTCTACCTCGTCACCAGCATCGTGGTCTCGCTCATGGCGATCGTGGAACGCCCCACCGGCTGGAACCTGTGGAACTACACGGTTTGGCAACAGAAGGACGTACCGAGAATGACGGGGCCGTTATTCAACCCCGTCGCACTCGGGACGTATCTGGGCGCCGCGATTGTGCTTGCGCTTTCTGTACTCGTTTGGGCGAGCGGCCGGCCGATTCGCCGGCTTGCGCTGGCGGCGCTGGTTCTCACCACTCCCGCTCTGGTACTGACCTTCGAACGTGCCTCCCTCATAGCCGCCGCGAGCGCGGCTCTCGCAGTCCTGTTCATGAGCGGAAGAACGCGTGCTCCCGTCCTACTAGCAGTCGTTGTGGCGGTGGCAGGGGTCGCAGCGGTCTGGCCGACGATCCGAGACTCGCACATCTACAAGGAGCGGTTTGCCGCGAAAACCACCGTGCGGACGAGAAGGGAATTGGCTGAATGGTCCTTGCGGCTAGCCGCCGAGCGACCTCTTGTCGGGTGGGGATATGGCTCGTTTGAGTACGTGAAGGACACGAAACTCTTGCTCGGAGTCCGGCACACGCCGACGAGAGGCTTCTCCGTTCCTGCGCTCGTCCTCGACGAGCCAAAGGGCTGGATAGCCCTTCGCGTGCGGATCGATTGGTCCTCGACGAAGGCGCCGAACGCCGGGCCGACGTTCTTCTCGTGGCGGGGCGCCGGAGGTGCGCAGATGATCCTTGCTTGGTTCCCGTCCCTTCACCGATTCCTCTTCGCCCGGGGCGGATCTGGCGCGTATGACGTGGCGGAGTCACAGCGGATGCGTTTCCCGTCCGGATCGATCCACACGCTCGTCGCACGCTGGACAGAACGTTCGATAGGGATCTCCGTCGACGGCTCGCCGTTTGACGAGGCGCGGTCGAATCGCGTTG
>DASPXV010000232.1:0-37781 GCA_035637115.1 Vicinamibacterales bacterium | reverse complement strand
CCCGGTTTCGGCGGTCAGACTTTCATCCCGCGATCGGAGTCTAAAGTCCGGGCCGTGCGCGACCTGCTGCGCCGTGAAGGCAGTACGGCGCCGATCGAGGTTGACGGCGGAATCGACGTCCACACCGCGCCGCGGATCGTCGCGGCCGGCGCCGACATCCTTGTCGCCGGCAATGCGGTCTTCGGTTCGCCGGATCCCGAACGCGCTATCCGGGATCTGCGCGCCGCGGCAACGTCGGCGGTCACCCGCTGATGCCCTCGTCGGTATCCACGCTGCGTGTTCGCTATGCCGAAACCGATAAGATGGGAGTCGTTTATTACGCGAACTACCTCGTATGGTTCGAGGTCGCCCGGGCCGACCTGCTCCGCTCGCTGGGCTGGAGCTACCACGAAATGGAACTGGCGGGCGTGTCGCTGCCGGTCATCGAGGCCCACTGCGAGTACCTGCGTCCGGCGCGGTACGATGACGAAATAGAAGTGAGGACGGAAGGGCGGATGCTCTCGCCCGTGCGCATGGAGTTCCAGTACCAGGTGGTGAAGAAGGCGGACCAGACCGTTGCGGCGTCGGGCAAGACGGTGCACGCCTCGTTGGATGCGTCCGGCAGGCCGTGCCGCCTCCCCGAGCGCGTTCGCGAGGTCTTCGCATGAGGGCGCTGGTCACGGGCGTCGCCGGATTCATCGGCTCTCATCTCGCCGCCGCGCTGCTCGACAAGGGGGCGACGGTCGTCGGCGTGGATTGCTTCACCGATTACTATCCGCGCGCCATCAAGGAGCGCAATCTCGAAGAGAACAAGCTGCGCGAAGGATTCCGCTTCGCGGAGACGACGATCCAGGACGCAGATCTTCCGGCGCTGCTCGACGACGTGACGCACGTGTTCCACCTCGCCGCGCAAGCAGGCGTGCGCAAGAGCTGGGGCAAGGATTTTAAGGTCTACACCGTCAACAACGTGGAAGCGACGCAGATCCTTCTCGAGGCATGCGTCGGCCGGCCGATCGAAAAATTCGTGCACGCGTCGAGCTCGTCGATCTACGGCGACCGCGCGTCGCTGCCGATGCGTGAAGACGCGCTGCCGCAACCGGTCTCGCCGTACGGGGTGACGAAGCTCGCGGCGGAACAGCTCGGATATTTGTATTACGTGAACTACCGCGTGCCGGCGGTGGCGATGCGCTACTTCACCGTGTACGGTCCCCGCCAGCGCCCCGACATGGCATTCAACCGGTTCATCCGCGCGGCCATCAAGGACGAGACGATCACGCTGTATGGCGATGGTGAGCAGACGCGCGACTTCACGTTCGTCGCGGACGCCGCGGCGGCCACGATCGCAGCGGCGGAGCGTGGCGTTCCCGGCACGGCTTACAACATCGGCGGCGGCGCGCGGGTCTCGATGAATCACGTGCTCAAGATCATCGAGCGTGTGGCCGGGCATCCGCTCGAGATCGCGCACGAGAGCACACAGAAGGGGGACATGCGCGACACCTATGCCGATACGTCCCTTGCAAAGAAGGAGCTCGGGTTCGTTCCGAAGGTAACGCTGGAAGAAGGGATTCAGGCCGAGTACCGGTGGCTGGCCTCATCGTCCACAGGGCCGGTGCTCGTATGACACGAATGACGCAACTCAGAAGCACGATTGTTCTCCTGCTGATTGTGCTGGCAGGCGCCTGCACGGGCGGCGGTCCGAAGAAGCCGCCGACGGGCACCCTGGAGCCCGACAGGTTTCTGTTCGAGCACGGGACGGAGAATCTGAACAAGAAACGATGGCTGGTCGCGCGCGAGTACTTCCGGCAGCTGGTAGACAGCTATCCGACGAGCCAGTTCCGTGCGGATGCGAAGCTGGGGATCGGAGATGCGTACCTCGGCGAGCGATCCGCGGAATCCTACGTGCTCGCGACGAACGAGTACCGCGAGTTCCTGAACTTCTATCCGACGCACGAGCGCGCGCATTACGCGCAATTCAAGCTCGCGATGTCACATTTCTACCAGATGCGATCGTCCATGCGCGACCAGACGGAGACGCGCGACGCGATCCGCGAGTTGCAGAACTACGTCACACGCTTCCCGGACAAGCCGCTCATCGGCGAGGCGCGGCAGAAGCTTCGCGAAGCGAAGGATCGCCTCGACGACTGGGATATGGGCGTCGCGGTCCACTATTTCCGCATCAAGTGGTATCCCGGCGCGGTCGGCCGCCTCGTGCCGCTGGTCGCGAACGATCTCGAATACTCGCGGCGCGACAGCGCGTACTACTACCTCGCCGAGTCGCTGATAAAAGTGAACCGGCCGGCCGAAGCGCTTCCCTACTACGAACGCCTCGTGAAGGAATTCGAACAAAGCGAGTACCTCGGCAAGGCGCAGCAGCGCATCACCGAGCTCAAGGCGAGCGTGCCGGGCACGCCGAAACTCGAATAGCGAACACTCTAATAAAGGAGGACCGCGTTGAACGTTGCCCTCGCCCTCGTGATGCTGTGGCAGACCGTCCAGGCCGTAGCCGGCGGCCAGAACATCAGCGAACAGATCGTTTGCGCGCCCATGAGCCTGCCTGCGCCGCCGGTTCCAGCCATGCGTATCGTCGGCGGGTACGTGCACGGCCGGCTCATGTTCGGTCCCGGCGAGCCGCTCGTGATCAACGCTGGAAGCAGCCACGGCATCAAGCCCGGACAGCAATACTTCGTGCGGCGCTATATCAACGATCGCTTTACGCCGGCGTCAGTCGAATTCCGGCCGAACAGCATTCACACGGCGGGCTGGGTGACCATCATCACGGCAAATGACCGCATGTCCGTAGCGACCGTGACACACGCGTGCGACGGTGTCGTCCAGGGAGACTACCTCGAGCCGTATGTCGATCCGATTGTACCGGCGCCGGCGCAGGACGCGCAGCCGGATTTCGCGCACCCCGGGCGCATCGTCATGGCCGACGAGCGCCGCCAGATGGGATATCCCGGGCTCGTGATGCTGCTGAACCGCGGCAGCGACGACGGCGTGCGCGCCGGCCAGGCGATCACGATCTATCGGGAAACGTTGAAGGGGGAAGGGCCGACGTTGATGGTCGGCGCGGCGACGGTGCTGAGCGTGTACTCACAGGCGTCCGTCGTTCGGATCGATTCCTCGAGAGACGCGATCTTCATCGGGGATCTCGCGGCAATTCATCGCATCACTCAGTAGCCGTTTGTAGTAGTATTCGCGGAATTCGGGGCTGTCGACTGGGAGGTTGGACATGCCGGTATCTCGCCGCGGTTTCCTGCAACTCATCGGGGCAGCGGAAGAGGTTGCGCTCTCCGGCGCCTTCCTCTCGGCACGAGGACTTGAAGCGCACCTGGCCGAAGCGCAGGCCCAGGGCCAGCGCGCGAGGCCAGTGCTTCCACCCGGCGTCGATGAGATCCGCATCAGCAGCAACGAGAATCCGCTCGGTCCCGGCAAGGCCGCGCTCGATGCGATTCTCGGCAAATTTCCCGAGGCGGGGCGCTATCCGTTCAACAGCACGCCGTCCGACAACGACCTCGCGGCGGCGATTGCCGCGAAGTTCAAGGTCAAGCCCGAGAACATCGTCGTCGGCGCCGGCTCGCAGGAAATTCTGAAGAGCGCGATGCGCGCGTTCGTCACGCCGACACGCGCGCTGGTGACGGCGCTCCCCACGTTCGAGAACTGCACCGGCTACGCGAAACGGTACAACCTGCCGGTCACCGAAGTGAAGGTGGACTCGGCATTCCGTCTCGACGTCGAGCCAATGATCGCGGCGGGTTCGAATGGCGCGGGTCTCGTCTTCTTCAACAATCCGAACAATCCGACGGCGACCGTGCACGGCGCGAAAACCGTGCAGGACATGGTGGAGCGTATCCGCAAGGCCTCGCCCGATACCGTGATCCTGATCGACGAGGCGTATCACGATTACGTCACCGACCCGAGCTACGAGACGGCAGTGCCGCTCGCGCTCTCGACCCCAAATGTGATCGTTGCGCGCACGTTCTCGAAAGCCTACGGGATGGCGGGCATGCGCATCGGCTACGCGACTGGAATGGCGGACAGCGTGAAGCCGCTCGCGAAGCTGAAGATGCCGTACAACGTCAGCGTGTTCGGCATCGCGGCCGCCGTCGCGGCGCTCGGCGACACCGCGCACATCGAGGCGGAGCGGCGCCGCAACACTGAGGTGCGCGCGTTCACCGTCAAGGCGCTGCAGGACATGGGTGCCAAACCTGCTGACTCGCAGGGGAATTTCGTTTTCGTGGACATCGCGCGGCCGGCAAAGGAGTTCCGCGACGCCTGCGCCAAGTTCGGCGTCATGGTCGGACGCGACTTCCCGCCATTCGAGAAAACGCACTGCCGCATTTCTATCGGCACGATGGACGAGATGAAGAAAGCCACGGACGTCTTCCGGACGGTGTTGAAGTCGTCGACGATGGCGGCAGGTAACGGCAGGTAGGGAGACAAATCATGCTTTCACGACGCAGATTCGTCCAGACCGCCGGCATCGGCGCTGCCGCATTCATCACCGCACGCGGCCGCGAGAACAGCATCTGGGGGGCCTTCGAGCCCACGCTGGAAGCGCTCGAGCCGGGCGTTATCTGCCTGGCGAGCAACGAGAACCCGCTCGGTCCCGGCACCGCGGTGCTCGACGCTGTCAAGGCAGCGTTCGGTCCCAGCGGCACGACGCCCGGCCGCTACTCCGGCAGCTCGCGCGATCTGATCGACGCGATCGCGAAGCGCCAGGGCGTCAAGCCGGAGAACGTCGTCCTGGGCTGCGGCTCGACGCAGATCCTGCGATCGTGCACGCACCTTTTCACCGCGAAGGATAAGGCGCTCGTCGGCACGATCCCGACGTACGAGGAGTGCGCGGGCTACGCGGAGATGATGGGCCACCCGGTCCGCCCGGTGGCGCTCAATCGCGAGTTCAAGATGGATCTGGACAAGCTGGCCGACGCGGCGAATGGCGCCGGGCTCATCTTCTACTGCAATCCGAACAATCCGACCGCGACCTACGTTGGCGCCGCCGCGACTCGTGATTTCCTCGCGCGCGTGAACCGCGACTCACCGGACACCACGATCCTTGTGGACGAAGCGTATTTCGACTACGTCACCGATCCCGATCACGATACGCACATTCCGATTGCGATTCAGAATCCGCGCGTAATCGTCGCGCGCACGTTCTCGAAGGCGTACGGAATGGCCGGCCTCCGCATCGGCTACGCCGTTGGGCACCCCGACACGATCAAGAAAATGGCCGAATGGGACGCGGGATCCGGCACCAGCTCGCTGAACGTGCTCGCGATGCGCGCCGCCATCGCCGCGACGGAACGTGACGCTTCCTACGTCGCCGCGGAACGCGCACGTAACAAGGAGGTCCGGGACTTCACCATGAAGTGGTTCGCCGATCGCGGCATGAAGCCGACCGACTCGCAGGCCAATTTCATGTTCGTGAATATCGGACGGCCCGTGAAAGGCTTCCGCGACGCCTGCAAGACCAAGGGCGTCCTCGTCGCGCGCGACTTCCCGCCGTTCGAGAAGACGCACTGCCGGATTTCGTACGGGACGATGGACGAGATGAAGAAGGCGGTCGCGGTATTCGACCAGGTGCTGGCGAAGAAGGCTACTGCAGCCTAACTCGGTCCGGACCGAGTCTTTTGGGACGAAAAACGTAAACGCGTTGCGGGTTCCGCCAATTCCGGGTAATTCGCGGCGCTCACTTTTTGACGTACTTCTTGACCCCCCTCGGCCCGACTTCGGCACCATAGATATTCCCCGCGCGATCAACGGCGACGCCTTCGGCCGCGCTCGTGCTCGGCGGGTTCTGAGCAGGATCCGGAATGAAGTACCGGATTGAGCCATCATTGGCGCTGCCGATGCGGATGCCACGCGTCCACGCCCCGTGCGCAGGGTTCACGGAGCCTGACTCCGAGTCCGCGACGTAGATGTTGTCGTTGCGGTCGATCGCGATCCCGCTCGGACGGCTGAACTGCGTCCACTCGGTGATGTAGTTGAAATTCTGATCGAAGATCTGGATGCGGTTATTCCCGCGGTCGGCGACGAACAGCCGTCCCTTCGAGTCCATCGCGAGCGCGTGCGGCTGATCGAACTCTCCCCTGCCCTTGCCGAATCTCCCGAAGGATTTCAGAAACTTCCCGGTCCGGTCGAACTTGAGGATGCGCGCATTCGAGCCTTCCGTGGACGAATGCCCCTCGGACACGAAGATGTCGTCGTTCGGCGCGATCAGCACGTCGTTGGGTTGATAGAAGTAATCGGGCTCACGCGCGCCGCCCGCTTTCCCGAGCGTCATCAGAAGCCGGCCATCGGGGCTGAACTTGAACACCTGATGGCCGATCATCCGGGCCGGGGCCGGCGGCAGCGGCGAATCGGGCGCCGCGCCACGCGCGCGCCGCGGCTTGTTGTCCTGCCCGTCCGTCATCCAGACGTTCCCGTACTTGTCGACGTCGATGCCGTGCGGAAAGATCATCGTGCCGGCGCCGAAGCTGTCGCGAAGCGTTCCCGACGCATCGAACCGCAAAATGGGATTGAGCGGCGAATCGAGGCAGGTGTTAGCGCCGCACCGGTCCCCGACCCAGATCGACTTGCCATCACGGTCGACCTCGACCGCGCTCGTCGACCCCCACGTCCGCCCTTCCGGCATCTTGAAGTAGTTCTCGATCGTCTCGTACGGATTGGGCAGTTCGTTCGTCGGCGCCGATGGCGCCTGTGCGCTGAGCGCGATGACTGCTGTCAACACCAGCCCGCCTATTTTGGCCATACCGTCCCCTGGTCCATCTTCGTCACCGGCGCGAGCCCCTTGTAGACGAACTTCTGAAGCCGCCGTCCTTCATACGTCTCGGTCGTGTAGAGATTTCCCTTCGAGTCGACCGCGATACTGTGGACGGCGAAGAACTGCCCCGGCTGACGGCCGCCGTCGCCGAAGCTCGTGAGGATCTCCATCGACGCGCGGTCCATCACGTAGATCTTCTCGTTCTTGCCGTCCGCGAGGAACATGTACTTCTGCTGGGGATCTTTCGAGAACGCGATGTCCCACACCGATCCGTCGCCAAGCGTGTTCGTCGCGATGAACTTTTCCTTCACGAACGTGCCATCGGGCTTGAACACCTGGATGCGATCGTTCGGGCGGTCGCACACGTAGACAAAGCCGTCATTGGAGAGCTCCGCGCAATGGACCGGCGACCTGAACTGCTTGATCGGCGGCACCTTGGGATCGTACGCCCCGAAGTTCGTGTCCTCCGGCTTGTTCCCGTACGCACCCCAGTACCGCTTGAACTTTCCCGTGTCGGCGTCGATGACGACCACACGCTTGTTCCCATAACCGTCTGCGATGTACGCCTCATTCGTCTTCGCATCGACGAAGATCTTTGCCGGCCGGCCGAAGTTCGCCGTATCGTTGCTGCCTTTGTTCTGGCCCGGCTTGCCGAACTGCATCAGGAACTTGCCGGCCTTCGTGAACTTGAGCACGTGCGCGTCCATGCCCTCATTCGCGCCGATCCAGACGTTCCCCTTGTAGTCCACGGTAATGCCGTGATTGGAGGCCGGCCAGTCGTAGCCTTCCGCCGGCCCGCCCCAGTGACCCACGACGTTGCCGGCGGGATCGAATTCGAGCACGGGGGGCGCCTTGACGCAGCACGATGCAGTCGGCGGATTCTGGCTCGCGGCCGCTTCGTTCGCGCCGAGCAGATTGTCGCGATGCACGATCCACACGTGATCCTGTTCATCGACCGACAAGCCGATCGCTTGTCCAAGCACCCAGTGATTCGGCAGCTTTTTCGGCCACAACGGATCGACTTCGAACCGCGGCGCCATGACGGCATTCTTCGCCTGGACGGCCGCGGCGCGCGCGACGACGCGTTCGAGTGCGGCGAGACCGATGAGGACGCTCGTGAATGAGGCGGCAATCAGGAAGTTGCGCGACGTTGTCGTCATCGACCGCCCCCCTTCGGCAGGAACTTCTGCACGCGCTTTCCCTCGAGCGTCTCCCCCGTGTAGACATTCCCCCTCGAATCGACCGTGACGCTTCCGACGCTGTAGAACGTGCCGGGATGGCGTCCGCCGTCGCCGAAGCTTCCCACCGTTTCGAGCGTGTCGCGCCGCAGGATGAATATCTTCTGGTCGTGGCCGTCCGCGACGAACAGGTATCGCTGCTGCGGATCGTTCGAGAGCGCCACGTCCCACACCGAACCCGTGCCGCGCGTCTCCTTGGACACGATGCCCTGCTTGAGGAACTTGCCGGTCTTGTCGAATGCCTGGACGCGATTATTCCCGCGGTCGCAGACGTAGACGGTGCCGTCCTTCGCCACCTCGACGCAGCTCACCGTCTTGAAGTCGCCATCGCTGCCGCCCCACTGCCGCTTGTAGGCGCCCGTTGTGGCATCGAACACAACGACGCGGTGGTTCATGAAACCGTCCGCGACGTAGATTTCCTTGGACGCTGCATCGATCGCAACCGCCGCCGGGCGATCGAGCGCAGTCTGGCTGTCGTTCCCGCCGGGCGCGCCCGCCTTGCCGATCTGCAGCAGGAACTCTCCCTTGCGGGAGAACTTCAAGACGTGTGCGTCCTGCGGCTTCGCCGGCGCCGTCGTCCCCTGACCGGTGGCGGTCGTCGTCGCTGTCCTTGTTGTCGTGCCTCCGGCTCGCGCCGTCGTCGCGTTTGCGCTGCCGGGAATCTCCGGCGGTCCCGCGGCAGTTATCCACACACCCTGCGCATCGACTGCGATGCCTCCTGGCGACACGGGCCAGTCGTACTTGTCGCCCGGGCCACCCCAATGTCCGACGAGATTACCCGCCGCATCGAATTCGAGCACAGGAGGCGCGGGAACGCAGCACTCGTCGGCGGTCTTCGGGTTTGTCGCAGCGCCGATCTCCGTGCGCGAAGTCATGGAGTCATAGCCGCGGTGTACGACCCAGATGTGGTCCTGGGCATCGGCCGCCACACCCGTGACAGACCCGAGCAGCCAGTGATTCGGCAGCGGCTTCGGCCACAGGGGGTCGACCTGGAACGCCGGAGGCGCGGCCTGGAACGCCTCGGGTACCAGCCCGGTCAGCGACAATATACCGAATAACGCCGCGCCGATGGTTGAGATTTGTCTCATGTGCATCTCGTCACAGACAATGTCGCGCTTTTTGAGCTGTGCTGGTCTGTGTTGGTCTGTACCAATTGTGCGGCGCAGTATACTCCGCGCCGTGACCCTCCTCCGCGGCGCGATCGCCGCACTGTTTCTGCTCGCACCCGCGGCCGCCGCGGCACACGATATTCCGCCGTCCGTGGTCGTGCACGCGTTCATGAGGCCGCAGGGACAACAGCTCCGGGTTCTTCTGCGCGTGCCGATGGCGGCGATGCGGGACGTGGACTTTCCGCTGAAGGCGGATGGTGCACTCGATCTGCCCCACGCGGACGAGACTCTTGCGGACGCCGCGCGGCTGTGGCTCGCGAATGACCTTGTACTGTACGAAGGCAACACGCGGCTGCCCGCGCCACGGATCGCGGCGGTTCGGGCGTCGCTGCCTTCCGATCGTTCATTCGTCACCTACGACACGGCACTGGCGCACCTCATGGGACCTCGTCCGGCGGATGACACGAGTCTTGTGTGGAACCAGGGGATGCTGGACGTCCTGCTCGAATACCCGATTTCGTCCGACCGCTCGACCTTTTCGATCCAGCCCACGCTCGGCCGCCTCGGCGTGCGCGTGGTGACGGCATTGCGTTATCAGCCGCCGGCCGGCGCGGAACGGGCGTTCGAGCTGACCGGCGATCCGGGTCTCGTCAGGCTGGATCCGCGATGGTACCAGGCGGCGTGGCGGTTTACGAAGCTCGGCATCTCGCACATTCTCGACGGCACCGATCACCTGCTGTTCCTCGCGTGCCTCGTGATCCCATTCCGGCGCTTCCGCGCGCTCGTCGTGATCGTGACGGCGTTTACCCTGGCGCACTCGTTGACGCTCATTACCGCCGCGTCCGGCCTCGTACCGGATGCGCTCTGGTTCGCGCCGCTGATCGAAACGCTGATCGCGGCCTCCATTCTCTACATGGCGCTCGAGAACATTGCCGGTTCCACGAGCGTGGAACGCCGATGGATCATGGCGTTTGCCTTCGGCCTCGTGCACGGGTTCGGGTTCTCGTTTGCGCTGAGGAACACGCTGCAGTTTGCGGGATCGCATCTGCTCACATCGCTCCTCGCGTTCAATGCGGGCGTCGAGATCGGGCAGGTGTTCGTGCTGGCGCTGCTCGTGCCGGCGCTCACGCTGCTGTTCCGGTACGTGGTGGCGCCTCGCATGGGCGCGATCGTTCTCTCGGCGCTGGTCGCGCACACCGCCTGGCACTGGACCGCGGAGCGCTGGGAGCGTCTGCGGCAATTCAGCTGGCCCTCGCCCGGACCGGTGTTGTCGCTGTGGGTCGTGCGCGTCATGATCGCCATCGTGATGGCAGCGGCCATTGCGTGGCTGATAGCGGTAAACTTGCGGCACAAACCGTCGCAACCAGGAATCGAAGGTCCGGGAGCGAAGACCGTCTAGGGTCAGGAGAGAGCGATGCGAACTGCTTCCAGCCGTGGATTCGTCTTCTTCGTCATGCTCGTGTCCGCCGTCGTCTGGAACCTTCCGGTCACGGCGCAACGCGGCGCGGCAGGCCGCGGCGAGCGCCCACCGGCGGGAGCCGGCTTCGTCGCCTCGACAAAGAACGGCGACTGGCCGAGTTACACGGGCGACACCCGCGGCTCGCGGTACTCTCCGCTCTCGCAGATTACCGCCGAGAACTTCAACGATCTCGAAGTGGCATGGCGGTTCAAAACCGACAACCTCGGGTCGCGCCCCGAGTACAAGCTCGAAGGCACGCCGATCGTCGTCAATGGCGTGCTGTACACGACGGCCGGAACGCGGCGATCGGTGATCGCGCTCGACGCCGCGACAGGCGAGATGATGTGGGTCCACCGCTATCCCGAGGGCACGCGCGGCGCAAACGCACCGCGGCAGCTGTCCGGACGCGGGCTCGCCTACTGGACGGACGGCCGCAACGATCAGCGCATCCTTTACGTGACCCCCGGCTATCGCCTGATCGCTCTGGACGCGAAAACCGGTCAGCCTGTGAAGACGTTCGGGAACGACGGCGTCGTCGACCTGAAAGTCGGCGTGACGGTCGGGGATGGCAAGCAGATCGATCTGGAGACCGGCGAGATCGGACTGCATTCCACTGCCACCGTCGTCAAGGACGTCGTGCTCGTCGGATCGGCGATGAAAGAAGGGATGACCGTCCGCACGCATAACAACACGAAAGGGCTCGCGCGCGCCTTCGACGTGCGCACGGGGCGCTTGATCTGGACGTTCAATACGATTCCCAGGCCCGGTGAAGAAGGGGGGGACACGTGGCTGGACAACTCGTGGGCGACCAATGGCAACACGGGCGTGTGGACCCAGATCACCGTGGACGAGGAGCTCGGGCTGGTCTACCTCCCGGTCGAATCGCCGACGTCCGACTATTACGGCGGCAAGCGGCCGGGCAACAACCTGTTTGCCGAGAGCCTCGTGTGCGTGGACCTGCAGACGGGCAAGCGCAAGTGGTACTTCCAGTTCGTGCACCATCCGATCTGGGACCACGACATGTCCTCGGCGCCGCTCATCGCCGACGTTACGGTGAACGGCCAGGCGCGGAAAGTCGTCGCGGTGCCCAGCAAACAGGCGTGGCTCTACGTCTTCGACCGCGTGACAGGGGAACCGATCTGGCCGATCGAGGAAAAGCCGGTGCCGAAAGGTGACGTGCCCGGCGAGTGGTACGCACCGACGCAGCCGCATCCGCCTGCATCACTGATGTACGGGCGCAACGCTGTCACGTTCCCGGACGATCTCATCGACTTCACACCCGAGCTCCGCGCCCAGGCGGAGAAACAGATCGCGCGTTATCGCTACAACAACGGCGTGGTCTACACGCCACCGATGGTCGGCAACACCAATGGATTGCTCGGCGCCATCACGATGGGCGCGGCGAATGGCGGCACGAACTGGCCTGGCGGCGGCTACGATCCCGAGACGCACACGGTGTTCGCTATGGCGGCGACAGCTTCGATCGCCGCTGAATCCGTCGCGCCGCCGCCGGAGGGTTTCTCGGATCTTCCCTACCAGGCTGGCGTGGTCGGTCGGCAATTCCGTGAACTTCTCGCCGCGGGGACCGGCACCTACGCTGACGCTCAGCCGGCAGGCCGCGGTGGACGCGGAACCGCGCCCGCGGCCGGCGGCCAGGGAGCGCGTGGGACGCAGCAGGCCGCGCCGACGACCGCGGGCCAAGCCGCGGGAGCGCCAGGGACGGTTGCGCCACAGCAGGGACGCGGCGGTGGCAGTGCCGGCGGGACCTCCGAAGGCGGACTGACCGTTCAGGGTCTATCCATCCTGAAGCCCCCATACGGCGTGCTCGCGGCCATTGATCTCGACAAGGGGCAGATCAAATGGAAGGTGCCGCACGGCGAAACGCCGGATGCCGTCCGCAACCACCCGCTGTTCAAGGGCATGACGATCCCGCGGACGGGACAGAGCGGAAGCGTCGGCCTCGTCATCACCAAGAAGCTCGTCGTCCTTGGCGATTCGCAGTTCACCACCACAGACACCCACCCCCGCGGCGCGATGCTGCGCGCCTACGACAAGACAACGGGCAAGGAAGTGGGCGCGGTGTTCATCCCGGCGCCGCAGAGTGGTTCGCCCATGACCTACATGGCGAAAGGCCGCCAGCACATCGTCGTGGCAGTCAGCGGCGGGCCGTATTCCGGGGAATACATCTCATTCGCGCTGCCGAATGAGGCGATCGGCTCTACGCGGCATTGATCGGTCGCGAACACGGTATGGGACGAGGCGTTTCGATTCCACTGTTGACCGCGGCGATGCTGCTCGCGGCCGTCGCGCTCGGCGCGCAGGCGACGCGCTCCGTCTGGGACGGCGTATACACCGAGGAGCAGGCGAAGCGCGGGGAAGCGATCTACGCCGAACGCTGCGTGCGATGCCACGGCGCGACCATGATGGGGGGCACTGACGGCGCGGGCGCGCTGATCGGCGAAAAGTTCAATGGCAACTGGAATGGCGTGCCGCTCGACCAGATGGTCGATCGCGTGCGCGCGAGCATGCCGCTCGACAAACCGATGACGCTCAGCCGCCAGCAGACGGTCGACGTCCTCACTTACGTGTTCAGCGCGAAC
Organism: Vicinamibacterales bacterium; assembly: GCA_035637115.1. GTDB lineage: Bacteria > Acidobacteriota > Vicinamibacteria > Vicinamibacterales > 2-12-FULL-66-21 > JAICSD01. Next base: position 24,630 of record DASPXV010000232.1, on the reverse strand, counting down.
AAGATCCCGGCCGGCAAGACGGACCTACCGCGCCAGGCCGAGATGCTCAACCTGATTCAGTACTGGGCGAACCGCCGGTAGTACTGGATGCCCGAGATTGTCGCGGTCAGCATCGCGATCCACAGCGCGATCATGCCGATGGCATAGAACTGCTGCAGATGATCCTGGCCGAGGATGAGCGCCAGGATCGCGATCACTTCCGCCGCCATCTTCATCTTTCCCAGCGGGGACGCGGGGATGACCACGCCTCTTCCATGCGCGATGCTGCGAAGCACCGTGACCGCGAACTCGCGGCCGAGGATCACCGCGACCATCCACGCCGGCGCGAGGTCCATCTGGACGAGCGACACGAGCGCCGCGGTAATCAGGAGCTTGTCTGCGAGCGGATCCATCAGCTGTCCGAGCGTGGTGATCTGCTTGCGGCGGCGCGCGAGATAGCCGTCGAGTACGTCTGTCAGCGACGCAATGCCGAAGATCGCCGCACCCACCAGTTCCTTGCGGATGCCCAGAATCAGCCGCCCCTCGAACTTCGTCAGCAGCACCACTACGAGGAGTGGTATGAGAAAAATCCTGCCGACGGTGAGCGCGTTCGGAAGGTTCATTCTTTGTCGCGATTCTATCAAAAGCACATAGAATGATGGATTGACATGAAGGCCATCCTGCTCGCCGGAGGCAAGGGTACGCGGCTGCGCCCGCTGACGCTTCACACGCCGAAACCGATCGTCCCGATTCTCAACCGGCCGTTCCTCTATTACCAGATCGACCTGCTCAAGCAGATCCCCGAGATCGATGAAGTCATCCTGAGCCTGAATTATCAGCCGCGCCGGATCGAGGAGATCTTCGGCGAGGGTGAAGGGCTCGGCATCCGCGTGCGCTACGTCGTGGAACCCATGCCCCTCGGGACGGGCGGCGCAATCCGCTACGCCGGCGATTCGCTGACCGAGTCGGTCGTCGTGTTCAACGGAGACGTGCTGACGCAGGTCGACCTCGCGGCCGTGCTGCGAATGCACCGCGAGCGCAAGGCGAAGGCGACGATCGTCCTCACGCCCGTGGACAATCCGCGCGCGTACGGGCTCGTCGAGACCGACAAGGCCGGAAACATCAAGCGGTTCCTCGAGAAACCGGGCGAAGACGAGATCACCTGCAACACCATCAACGCCGGAATCTACGTGCTCGAGCCGGACACGTTCGATCGGATTCCGAAGGACACGGCATGGTCGATCGAGCGCAACTTCTTCCCGTCGCTCATCGAGCGGGGCGAGACGTTCGTCGCGTACATTTACGACGGCTACTGGATCGATATCGGGACCCCGGCGAAGTATTTGCAAGTGCATCGCGACATCATGGACGGTCGCTACTCGGCGCCCCCGTTCAACGGCACGAGCTCGGCCTGGCTCTCGCCTGACGCGCGTGTCGAGGCGGGGGTCGAAATCCACGGACCGTGTTTCATCGACGAGGGCACGGTGATCAAAGCCGGGGCAAAGATCCTGCCCTATTCGGTCATCGGCCGGCAGACACACGTCGAGAACGGCGCGGTCGTGGACGGATCGATCGTGTGGCCGAACGGCTGGATTGGGCCGGAAGCGACGCTCCGCGGGTCGATCCTCGGGCGCAACTGCCACGTTGGCCGCAACGCGAGCATCCAGAGCCCGGCGATACTCGGCGACAAGACCGTCATTACGGACTACAGCCACTTCTGACCAGGTACGACGACCAGCGACTGATTTATGAGCATCAACCCCAGCATCTTCAAGGCCTACGACGTCCGCGGTCTGTATCCGCAGGAAGTGAATGAAGGCGCGGCGCGGCTCATCGGCCGCGGGTTCGTGTCCTACCTGAACGCGAAGCGGATCGCCGTCTCGCGCGACATGCGTCTGTCATCGCCGGCGATGGCCGCCGCATTCATCGAGGGTGCACGCGAACAAGGGGCCGACGTCGTGGACTACGGGATGATGGGCACCGACATGCTCTACTTCGCCGTCGCGCGCGACGGGCATGATGGCGGCGTGCAGGTCACCGCGTCGCACAATCCGAAGGAATACAACGGCATCAAGATGGTGCGGAAGGAGGCCTTTCCACTGTCGGGCGAGGCCGGCATCAACGACATCCGCGACATGATTGCGGCAAATCAGCTGCCACCGCCCGCGTCGAAGCCCGGCTCGCTGTCGCAGGCGAACGTCGTCGACGACTACGTCGAGCACGTGCTGTCATTCATCGATCCGTCCATCATCAAGCCGTTCAACGTCGTGCTGGACGCCGGCAGCGGGATCGCGGGGATGGTGGCTCCGCTGCTGTTCAGGCATCTGCCAACGAAGAAGCTCACGACGCTGTGCTTCGATGTCGACGGGACGTTTCCACACCACGAGGCGAATCCGCTCATCGAAGAGAACCGGCGCGACATCACCGAGCGCGTCATCGCGGAGAAGGCCGATATTGGCATCGCGTGGGATGGCGACGCTGACCGCTGCTTCTTCCTGGACGGCGCGGGCGAGTTCATCGCGGGGGATTTCGTCACCGCACTGCTCGCGGAGGCGTTCCTCATCAAGCACCCGGGCGCGAAGATCGTGTATGACGTGCGCGCGAGCTACGCGGTCAAGGACACCGCGGCGAAGTACGGCAGCGAGGCGCTGATGAACCGCGTCGGGCATGCGTTCTTCAAGCGCCGCATGCGCGAGGACAACGCGATCTTCGGCGGCGAGGTTACCGGACACTACTACTTCCGTGACAACTTCTACGCCGACAACGGTTTCATTCCTGCGCTGCTGATTCTCGAGCTGATGTCGCGGAAGGGGCAGACGCTGCGCGAACTGCTCGCGCCGCTGCGCGAGAAGTACTTCATTTCCGGGGAGATCAACACCAGGGTGAGCGACATGCGGAAGGCCCAGCAGAAGATCGACGGGCTCTCCGCGAAGTACCAATCGGGCAAGGTCTATACGATGGACGGCGTCTCCGTGGAGTACCCCGACTGGCATTTCAACGTGCGCGGATCCAACACCGAGCCGATGCTCCGGCTGAATCTCGAAGCGACGACGCTCCAGGAGATGGAGCGGCGGCGCGACGAAGTCCTCGCGTTCATCCGGTCATAAAACGGCGACGAACCCGCTGTCGTCCGGCTCGACCAGCTTCTCCATGTGGAAGCTCCCCATGTCTTCGAGGCCGTGTTCGATCAGGAACACGGCGTCAGCTGTGCCGTCCCCGTTCACGTCTCCGGTGATGCGCACGCACGGCATGATGAACCCTGGCGTCGAGCCTATTGCCTGTCCGATGATGGCGAACCGGCCGTCCTCCCCCCGGCGCGTGGAATATGGCGAACGTGAACGTCATGTTGCCGACGCGCCCGGTCATCGTCCCGCGCGACGGCACGCCCTTGCGTGGATCATTCGCTTCGATGCTGAGCGCAACGTCTCCTCGCGTTCCGAAGACATCGCTGATGTAGTACCCGCCCCATAAACCTGCCAGATCCGCGCGGACCTGCGTTGGCTCCTGCAGCAGGTGCAGGTCCCCTTCGTCGATCGCGCCGGCCGCCCACAGACGGTAGGTGGCGTCCGCGCGCAGCACACCGCGCACGACCTCGCGATACTGCCCGTTGACCATGAAGCGTCCCATCGCACCCTTGCCCACGACCGAGAACTGCCCGGATGCCGACAGTGTGCCTTCGAACGGAATGATGAATCCGCTGCCGGGATTCACATGGAGCGTTCCGACGAACCGGCGGTTCTTCTGCGCAGTGATGTCGAGTCGGACGACGCCCTGGTCGCCGGGAGTGGACATGCTGGTGAAGAATCCGTTCCAGAAGCCGCCGGCCTCCGGTTCCGGTGGCTGAATGGCGGTGAACCGCGACGATGAGCCCGCCACCACAACGAGTGCGACGGCAACGACCAGCGACGCGCGCACAGGCGAAACATGGCGCCTCCTTTATTAAGATGGCCCGGGGAACGCACCGCGGAGGAGAGGCGCGCGGTACAGCGTGACGGCGTGGAGCGGAAATCTAAATTTCTCGACTTCTTAATGCGGGGTCATTAGTTCCCAATTTCGGCGGCCATCGGCAACCCAAAATGTAATTCCGCTTCGTATGCGTTGTGAGCGCGGCAGCGCAGCTCCAGATTCTCTGCGCACGTCTCCCCTCCATCCGCGTACGGGACGACGTGATGGAACTCGAGAAAACCGCGCTCGACGCAACGTCCGTTCGTACCGACAAAAGCGCAACGTCCGTCATCGCGATTCCACACCTCTCGCCGCACATGAGCGGGAACATAGCGGGAGCCGGAGTTGCACGGCGCTACGCGGTGGGGCCTCTCCGTGTGGGCAGTCTTTCGCCGTTCCAATTCGGCGAGCAGGAGTTGCAGCGCGCGCGAGAAGATGACCGCTGGATCGCCGTCAGGGACCGAATGCCGCATCAGGTCCTGCACTCGCCTCAAGGTCTCGTATGTTTCTCGAGTAATCGTGATCTGGACTTTGTAGCACTCGGGCGCGAGCGGCGTCACGACGGGACGCTCGGTCGCGAGGCGTAGCCCGCTGGAACCAGAGTCCGTGGCGGTTGCTGGCATAGAAAGCGCAGTGTCTGTCGAAAGCTCGCGTACGCTGGATGGCACCGAAGGGAGAGGGCGCAGGGCAGCGACCTGCAGCTCCACCTCGCGTTTGCTCTTGTACCTCGCCGCGGCGAGGACGGCTTGATGATTCTCGGCAGTCAGGTGTGGCGCGAGGAGACGGACGGTCGTCAACGTGATCGCGCCGTCGGCTATAAGATCAATGATGATCGGATATGAGGCCGCCGCTCGCGCAGCCTCGATGCGGGCGTACGCGGCGTACTCCGAGAGGTGCAGGCCCAGCGTGCAGTACCTGTAGAGCGACGCGAACCCTTCGCCGAGATATAGGCGGCGCCTATCCAGTTCCGCGAGCGACGCGATCAGATCGGCGGTGGCCCCGCATTCTCGAGCGACAAGCGCCTTGACTGTCGCGAGAAGTTCTTCGTCGGAGAGGTCCGCAATGCAGCGAGAGTCGGCCTTCATACTCCCGTTGTAGCATCGCAGTATTTGCCACGCGAGAATGCCCTATAACGCGTTTTTAACAGGGGTGCGCGATGGTTGGGAAGGTTTCGCGTCGAGCGTCGCTCAGCGGGCAACGTGGCGCGAAATAGAGGGTGTTTAAGCGAAGAACGATCGCGATTTCAGTGGTGCGCGCGAAATCCTGTCAAGTGTTTTTTTACCTCGATGAGATTTTTTTCGGTGCGTTTTCGTTTTTCGTCCCAAAAGACTGGGTCCGGACCGAGTCGTTTGGTTTCCCTGCGCCTTGAGCCACGGCCCATAGGCCTGCTAAAATCAGTGCTATCGCGGGCTTAGCATAGTGGTAATGTCCTGGCTTCCCAAGCCAGTTAGACGGGTTCGATCCCCGTAGCCCGCTCCACTTTACCCATGAAGCTCGGCGGATCCCTGGATCTGCAGGTCGACCCTGCCGAAGCGGAGTGTCGCAAGCGCACACGGCTCGTCCAGCTCAACACGCTGGTGATCCCGCGCCTGCGCCTGCTTGGCTTCGCGCTGCTCAGCGCCGCCGCGCTGCTCCACAACGCATTCATCTACCCAGGACTCGACGCGTTCTCGTGGGCCGGCTGGGTCCGGCTCGTGGCCGTCGTCATGGTGTACAGCCTGGCGTCCTGGTACGTCCTCTACCTGTTTTACGAAGAGACGCGCCCGAAACTCGATCTCGGGCGGACGTTCCTGGCCTGCGACATGTGGATGTACTCGGCGGTCATCTACTTCACGGGGGCGGAGCGCAGCTGGATCTTCTTTCTCCCGCTGTACCGGGTCGCAGACCAGACGGCCACGTCGTTCCGCCAAGCGCTCGCGTTCGCCCATCTGGCGCCCGTGAGCTATGGCCTCGTGCTGCTCTACGTGGCATTCGTCGACCACCGGCACGTCGCGATACTGCCGGAAACCGCGAAGCTGCTGTTCATCTACATCGGCAGCCTCTACATCGCCATGATCGCGCGGACCAGCGACGAGCGGCACCAGCGATCCGCGGAAGTGATCCGGCTCGCGCGCACGCTGATTCGCGAGCTCGAGGCCAAGTCGAAGGCGCTCGAACGCTCGTCGCGGCAGCTCCACGACGCGCTCGACCAGCAGGCGGATCTGCACAAGGAGAACGCGCGGCTGTTCGGGGCCACGGAAGCGCGCGAAGCGCGGCTCTCGCAGATCCTGCATTCCACGTCGGACGGCATCATGTTCGTCGGCCCGGACGGGCGCATCGAAGCGGCCAACGTCCGCGCCGGCGACCTTCTCGGCTTCGACCCGAAGACCGTCATCGGCACGGACGTCATGCGGATCCTCGCGCGGCTCTATTCGCTCGGCGACGGCGACAGCTTCGGCCTGACGCTGAAGGCGCTGCTCGCGGAGCCCGGACCGGGCGGACATGGCGATCTGCAGCAGCCGGCGACCGGACGGGTCTTCCATTGGGTCGCGCAGCCCACGCGTGACAGCGCGGGGGGCACCGTCGGCCTCACGTTCACGTTCCAGGACGTGACCCCGACGCGCGACCTCGTGCGGCAGCTCGAAGACAAGTCGCGCCTGCTCGACGAAGCACGGCGCAAGGCGGAGGAAGCGAACCGCGCCAAGGGAGAATTCCTCGCGAACGTCACGCACGAAGTGCGCACGCCGCTCAGCGCGATCATCGGCATGGCCGGCATGCTGCTCGACGCACCGCCCGGGACCGACCGGAGCGAGCCCATTCGCCGCATCAAGTCGGCCGCGGAATCGCTGCTGGCCATCATCGGCAACATCCTCGACTTTTCGAAGATTGACTCGCGCAGGCTCACGCTCGCACGCGAGCCGCTCGCGCTGCGCACGGTCATGCAGGAGGTGATCGACACGGTCCAGATCACCGCCGAAGAGAAACACCTGTCGCTCGTGCTGGATGTCATGACCGAGGTGCCCGACGCGCTGATCGGTGATGCGCTGCGGCTGCGCCAGGTCCTCGTGAACCTGATTGGGAACGCCATCAAATTTACGCACGCCGGCGAGATCCGCCTGCGTGTGGACGTCGCGTCGAGCCTGCCGGGAGAAGTCTGCCTGCACTTCGCGGTGATCGATACAGGCATCGGGATTCCGCGCGACAAGCAGGAGCTCGTGTTCGAGGCGTTCGCGCAGGCGGACGGCTCGTCCGCGCGGCGCTTCGGCGGCACCGGCCTCGGCCTGTCCATCTCCGCGCGGCTCGTGGAGCTGATGGGTGGAGACATATGGGTCGAGAGCGAAGTCGGCCGCGGGTCCGCCTTCCGATTCACCGCGAATTTCGGCCTGCAGGGAGCCCCGCCGGCCGAAAAGTCCGTGGAAGCCGGCGAGCAGGTCCGCCCGGTCAGCGTGCTCGTCGCGGAAGACGAGCAGGTCCACCGCGAACTCGTCGCACACCTGCTGCGCACGCGCGGACATCACGTGATCACCGCGCGGAACGGACGCGAGGCGCTCGTGGAGCTCGCACGCCACGCCGTCCAGATCGTGCTGCTCGATTTGCAGATGCCGGAAATGGACGGCCTCCAGCTCGCGACCGCGATCCGCAGGTGGGAGCGGACGCACGGCGGTCACCTGCCGCTCGTAGCGATGACGGCGTCAATGTTGTCGAAGGATCTCGAACAGTGCCACGAGGCGGGCATCGACGAAGCATTGATCAAGCCGATCGCACGCGAACGGCTGTTCCGCATGGTTGAGAGCCTCGCGACCGACACGGAGATGGCCGTGCTGCCCCCGCCCGAGCTCGCCGGTCGCGCGTCGTTCCTGGAGGGGCTCGGCAACGACACGACCCTGGCACGTCGCCTCGTGGATCTTTTTCTGCAGGACAGCGTGCGGCTCGTGGACGAGATCGGCCGCGCGATCGGCGAGGGGGATGCCGATCGCCTTCGGCGCTCCGCGCACGCGCTGAAAGGTGCGGTCAGCAACTTCCCCGCCGGCGCCGCCGGCGAGGCCGCCGCACGCATGGAAACGATCGGCTTCGAGGGAGACATGGACGCCGCGCGCGACGCCTTTCCGGAGCTCCAGAAGGAAGTGGACCGCCTGCGAGGACTGTTGCCGACGCTGATTTGAACTACTGCGTGACGCGGATCGCCACGAGCGTCTTCTTCTGCTCCGTTCCCGCCGTCGTGGTCAACTCCACCACATAGTCGCCCGGCCCGAGCGGCGCGAGCGTGATGTCGGCCGTGAGCCAGCGCTGGCCCGTCGACGCGTCCGTCCGCTCGGTGGTCGTGACGGGGACGATCGTCTTCCCGCCATTGCGATCCAGAAGGACGCCGGACCACACGGGAGCGCCGGCCTGGGCTTCCATCTCCATCCGGATCCGCTCGCTTCGCGGGAACACGCGGCCGTCTGCCGGCTGGACCTGGTTGCCGGTCGCGGGTCCGCGGTGATACACCATCGGTTCCCCCGGTCCTCGCGTCGTCTTGCGTCCCTGCGCGCGCGCGTCGCTCTCGATGTACCCGAGCGCGCGCGTCAGCGCCGCCTTGTTCTCCGGAATCGGCGCGCTCGCGGATGCGCGCGCACGATCGACTTCGTCCTGTGTCGCGGCGCGGTAGCCCCTGCGCGACCGGACCTCGACGCCGGACCGTTTCGAACGCACCTTGATGTTGCGGAAACGTCCATCGAGCTTTCCGTTCGTCGAGTAATACCCCATCAGGTAATACGACGTGAGATCGTCGGCTACGCGCCTCACCTGCGTCTTTAGATCATTGCTGTTCAACAGCGCGATGCCATCTGTGTTGAGCGCGAGCGTGCGCAACGATTCCTGGCGCGTGATCAGCTGCGCGTGATCTGCAGCCGGCGGCAACGGCGGGTCAGGTCCGATCGGCGTGTCGAACGAGGGAAGTCCTCGCGGATCGATCGTATAGAAACTGACGTTCGCCCGGTTCGCCTCGCCGAACAGGTCGCGGAACATCCGCTCGTTATCGACCATCGCCAGGTCAGCGCGATCCTTCTCGCACTCGGTGCGATCCGATGGCGCGAAGCCACCATTGTTGATGCGCGTCGTCAATCCCCCGCCCGGTCCCACGCCGACAGGCGGCGGAGCGCCGGGAATGGGATCGGCATTGTGCCCTCCCGCGTCTTTCCGGATGCCGGTCATCGTCGGGTCCGGCCGAAACAGTTTCCAGCCATCCGAAACGGTGATGACAGCGGTCCGGCCTTCGCGTACCGCGGCCATGTGCCGAATCAAATCCTGCAGGCTGTCGAGGACCAGCCGCTCGCGGCGCCTCTGGATCATTTTCTTCGCGAGCACCGATGGGACTCCCTCGGCCGGATCTACCGGCGGGAAGCATTGCGAGTAGAGCTCCTCACGCTCGTCGAGCATGATCGAATCGTGACGACCCCAGGCCCAGTTGCGCCGGAGGCCTTCTTCGATGACCTGCGTGCGGCGGCCGAACGTGATCTGTGACGGACTCATCATCGGCGTCATGACGCCGACGAGATCGTCCGCACTCATGACGCGCGTCATCAAATCAATCAGGGGTTCCTTGATCGCGTGCGATCCTTCGACGGTCACCTGCTCCGTGTCGAGGTACAGCACGAATACGCGCCGCCGCGGATCCGCGGCGAGCGCGTTCGCCGCCTGCACCGAATTCGGCTCGACGAGCGTATCGGCCGGCCCGGCAGGCGTCACCACGATGTGCTCGAAGCTGTCGATCTTCTGCGGCGTGTTGTCCTCGAAGACCTCGAAATCCTCCGCCTTCATGTCCTGAACCGGAACGCCGTCCTTCGTCGCGTAGGCATCCACGCGGACGAAGTTTGTCTCTGTGCGGAAACGCGGTGGTTGAGGGGGCGGTTGCTGTTGCTGCGTCTGCTGCTGTGGCTGCGTCTGCTGCTGCTGCGTCGACGCGAGTGCGGGGAGCAGTGCTATGACACAGAGGGCGGCGATCAGAATGGAACGCGCGAACTGGGACACGGACGCACCTCGCGGGCAGAGGGCTGGCGAAGGCGAGTGTACTACATGCCGACGCGCATGGCAGGATTCACGACGCTCTCGGAGCGGCGATCCGGCGAAAAGCTGAGCGAATCGGGCCTCTCCAGATGGCGTCAATTTTGTAAGGTCCCGCGCCATGCACAAAGCGGACGACTGGACGATCGAACGGTGGAAGACCGAACCGCGGCTGGTGGGACTCGAATTCAGCGACAGGTCAGTTGAACAGGCGCCACCGCTCTGGAAAGACCTGACGGTCGCGTCTGCGCTCGCGGTGTTGCTCTGGACCGCCGCGGCGGTCGTATTCGGCTAGGCCGACTCCTCCGGCACATCATTCCAACCCTGGGCGCGCAACCGTTCGCGGTAGGCCCGCGCCCAGTTCAACGCCATCCACTCTTCCTCGAACATCTCTGTCAGGACGACGTCGGGGCCGTGTACGACATGCACTTCGACCGGCATGCCCTGCGCGAGCACGATACATCGCACATCCGTCGAGCGGCGCTTCATGCACCACACGACGCGCGCACCCGGCTGCACGGCGTAGTTCGCCACTGAGGCCCTTGAGAAGTAGTTGGGGGAAACGCCGGCAGTGTACGCTGCCCGGATGCTTCTTCGCAAGCTGGGCCAGTGCGCGGGTCTGAATGGTTGAGACCCTGGAGCCGTGGGACGTCGCCGTCGCAGGAGCAGGGGCGGCGGGTCTGGCCACGGCGGTGTTCGCGCGGCGCAAGAATCCGGCGCTGCGGGTTGTGCTGCTCGACAGCGCGACGAAGCCCGGCGCGAAAATCCTCGTGAGCGGCGGCGGCCGCTGCAACGTCACCAACACCATCGTCGCGGAGACGGACTTCTGGGGCGGCAGGCGCACGATAATCCGGCGCGTGCTCCAGGGATTATCCGTGGCCGACACGGTCACGTTCTTTCGTGATCTTGGAGTGCCGCTGCACGAAGAGGCGGACGGAAAGCTGTTCCCTGATTCGAACCGCGCGCGAGACGTGTTGAATGCGCTCCTTCGCGCCGCGGAGGAATCCGGAGTAAAGTTGATGAACGGCGTGTGCGTCCAAACCATCGAACAGTCGGCGGGCGGCTTCATCCTGGGAACGTCCGCCGGCGCCATATCCGCGCGCATCGTGGTTCTCGCAACGGGCGGACGTTCGCTGCCGAAGACCGGCAGCGATGGTGGCGGCTACGAACTCGCACGCGCACTCGGCCATTCGCTGGTGCCGCAGACGCCGGCTCTCGCACCCCTCGTGCTCGATCCCGACACGCCGTACAGCGTGCACGCGCAACTCTCCGGTATCGCCGTCGACGCCGAGATCTCGGTGTGGATCGCCGGCGCGCTGTCCACGCGGCAATCGGGCGCGCTGCTGTGGACGCACTTCGGTGTCAGCGGACCGGCGGTGCTGAACGTTTCGCGCCACTGGGCGCGCGCGCGCAGCGAGCAGCGCCCTGTCAGGCTGACGCTGAACTTCCATCCGGGTTCGTCGTTCGAGGAACAGGATGCGCTGTGGATTAAAGCGGCGGCAGACCGGCCGCGCGCCTCGGTTCGCGGCGCGCTGTCGGCCCTGCTGCCGGACGCTGTCACCCAGGCAATTCTCGGGGTACTGCACATTCCGGCGGATCGCACGCTCGCGGCACTCGCGCGGGAGGATCGCCGGCGGCTTGTCCACGCGCTCACGGACTGGCCGCTGCCTGTGCTCGACACGCGCGGATACAACTACGCGGAAGTAACGGCCGGCGGCGTGGACCTGTCGGAGATCGATCCCTCGACGATGGAATCGCGCGTCTGTGCCGGACTCTTCCTGGTCGGCGAAATCCTCGACGTCGATGGCCGGATCGGCGGCTTCAACTTCCAATGGGCCTGGTCATCCGCCCGTACCGCGGCGCGCGGGATCGGCCGGGCGTGGGATGCGAGTGACCGCATTCGAACGGCGGCGCGCCCGTAGAAGCGGCAGATCATCCCGATTTAGCCGCAATTCGGCCCGGTTTCGTTCGGCACCCGCGTTGCTCCCCACCGTGCCATGATCCAGGACCTCAAGTTCGCCGTCCGCACGCTTTTCCGGTCGCCCGGCTTCACTGCAACCGCTGCGCTCACGCTCGCGCTTGGCATCGGCGTCACCACGCTGATGTTCAGCGTCGTGAATGCCGTGCTGCTGCGGCCCTTGCCGTATCCGGATCAGGACAGGCTGATGCTCCTGTTCAACGTGAGCACGAACGCCGCGGAGGGGAACACGATCAGGGCGTCGGCTCTGGATTTCGAAGATTACCGCTCGCGCTCGCGCGCGTTCGAGGCCATGGCGGCACACGTCGGGACAGGATTTACATTCAGCGGCCAGGGCAACCCCGAGCTCGTGCTCGGGCAGATGGTCACGCCGGACTTTTTCAACGTTCTCCGTGTGGCGCCCGCGATGGGGCGAACGTTTGCGCCGGAGGAGTTCGCGCCCGGGCGTGAAACGACCGCGGTCCTGTCATATCGACTCTGGAAGCGCCGGTTCGGCGGCGAGTCGTCCATCGTGGGATCGACCGTCACGATTAACGGCAGGCCGTTCATGATCGCGGGCGTGATGCCCGCCGGCTTCGAGTATCCAGGGCGCCGTTATGAACTGTGGACGCCGCTTCCCTCGCCGCGTACGCCCGATCTGCCGCCCCTCAACCGCAGCGCGCACTACCTTCAGGTCGTCGGAAGATTGAAGCCTGGCGTGACGCGCGAGCAGGCGAACGCGGAAATCGCGACGATCGCCGGCGCTCTCGCCGCGCAGTTTCCCGATACGAACGGCAATTTCGCCGCCCGCGTGACGCCGCTCGAGGACTTCACGGTTCGCGACGTGAAGACCCCGCTGTACGTTCTCCTCGGCGCGGTCGGCCTCGTCGTGTTAATCGCATGCGCGAACGTCACGAACCTGTTGCTCGCGCGCGCGACGGCGCGCGGCCGCGAGGTTGCGATTCGCCAGGCGCTTGGCGCCGGACGCTGGCGCCTCGTGCGACAGTTCCTCGCGGAAACCGCCGTGCTCTACGCGCTCGGCGCCGGCGGTGCGCTCGCGCTGGCGAGCTGGGGGGCGTCCGCATTGATCGCGCTGGGCCCGGAAAATATTCCGCGGCTTGCCGACACGACACTCGACGGCCGCGTGCTTGGCGCTACCCTCGCCCTGTCGCTTCTGACGGCGCTGATCTTTGGTCTCGTCCCTGCGGTGCACGGTGCTGCCGCCGACCCTGCCGATGCGCTGCGCTCAAGCGGGCGCAGCGTGAGTTCCGGACGCACCCGCCAGCGGTTCCGCGTCGCGCTCGTCATTTCAGAAGTCGCGCTGTCCGTTGTCCTGCTCGTGGGTGCGGGACTCGCGCTGCACAGCCTCGTCCGGCTCACGTCAGTGGATCCAGGATTCGACGCCGACGGGCAACTGACGTTCTCCGTCGTGCTCTCCCCGCGCCGCTATCCCGATGCCGACGCAATGGCAACGACCGCCAATCGCATCGCCGAACGCCTCGCCGGCATCCCCGGCGCCTCGCAGGCGGGCGCAACGACCGCCCTGCCGCTCTCCGGGCAGAACATGGAGAACGGGTTCACGGTCGAAGGCTACACGTCGCCAACGCCGGGCGACATGCCTGTCGCGGGCATGCGCGGCGTCACGAGCGAATACTTCGCGGCGCTCGGCGCTCGACTGCAGCGTGGACGAGTCTTCACGCCGGCGGACCGCCGCGATTCGCAGCCCGTCGCGATCGTCAACGAAGCCTTCGCGCGCGCATATTGGAGCGGTCAGAATCCGCTCGGCAGGCGCTTGCGCGAAGGGGGCGCGCCATGGCGGACGGTGGTCGGCGTCATCGCCGATGTGAAGCACTCGGGTCCAGCGCAAGTGGCGAGACCCGAGGTCAGCCTGCCCTATGCGCAGCTCGACCCGGACACGATGACGACCTGGTTCCGTGGCCTGTACTTCGTCGTCCGCGGCAAAGTCGCGACGTCGTCGCTGGCGCCGCAGGCGCGCGCGGAAGTCGCCACGATCGATCCAGACATGTCGTTGAACCAGATGCAGTCCATGGCGGCCCTCGCCTCCGACGCCGTGTCTGAGCCGCGCTTCCGCACGCTGCTGCTCGGCATCTTCGCGGCGCTGGCGGTGACGCTCGCGAGTATTGGCGTGTTCGGCGTGCTCTCGTACTTCGTGACTCAGCGCACGCGCGAGATCGGGATCCGCGTCGCGCTCGGCGCGAGCAGGTCGGACATCCTGCGCATGATCGTCGGACGCGGGCTGATCCTTGCGGGCATCGGACTCGTCGTCGGACTGATCGCGGCCGTCCCGCTCACGCTGTCGATGGAAACGCTGCTCTACGAAGTCAAGCCGCTCGACGTCCCAACTATTGCCGCGGTGATCGCCGGCCTGACGCTCGTCGCCGCCCTGGCCAGCTATCTTCCGGCACGGCGCGCGCTCTGCATCGAACCGATGACAGCTTTGAATTTGGAATAGGGTTCAACGGGTTCAAGGGGTTCTTCGCGCGACGACGAAGACGGTCCGGTTCGTCGTTTCAGACGAAATGATCTCGAAGCCAACGGCTTTCAGCTCTCGTTCCAATGTGGGCGCCGTGATGCCGTGATGGTTGTCTTCCGCGCGGTGGCCCGGCGGGTTCTCTCCACCGGGCGGCGGCGGAGGGGTGAAGTCGATCACGGCGAGCCGGCCGCCTGGCTTCAGTGATTTCAGCAGGCTGGCGTTCATTGCGGGCGGATCGCCGAAGTGGTGGTAGACGTTCCGCATGAAGATGGCGTCGCAGCACTCTTCGGGGAAGTTCGTCTCGTTCTCGCGTCCCTCGATCGGCGTGACGTTCTGCAGTCCGGCTTTCGCAGCCTCCTTGCGCAGCGCTTCCAGTCGATCCTTGTTCAACTCGTTGCTGAACATGCGCCCGCGCTCCCCCACCGCGCGAGCGATCGCGAACGTCAGCTCGCCGCCTCCCGCCCCGATCTCTCCGACGCTGCTGCCGCTGTGTATGTCGAGTGCCTTGATCAGGCGCTCGGCGTCAGCCGCGTTCTGCGCCGCAGTTTGCGCGCGCAGCCCCGCTCCGGGCAGGGACAGGACCACGGCGACGGCAATGACGAACGGTGTGACGAACGGCCGTCGAAGGAATATTCTCATGGACCCTTCATAACATGAGCGTCGAGCGATTCTGGCACGACGTGCGCTACGGCGTCCGGATGCTCGCGCGACCCCGCCGCTGAGCGTGATCTGCGTGGTGTCGATTGCCTTTGGCACCGGCGCGAACGTGGCGATCTTCAGCATGGCGGACACGCTGCTGCTGCGTCCGCTGCCGCTCCCACACCCGTCGGAGATCGTCACGGTCGGATCGAAAGTCCTGCGCGGCACGTTCTATCGAAACGTGGCGTCGTACTGCGACTATCGCGACATACGGGAACGCACGACAAGCTTTCAGGGGCTGGCAGCCTACAGCTACGACATCGTGGCCATCGCACCACGCGCCTCAGATTTCCCCCGCGTCCGGCTCGTCGCGTTCGTCAGCGATAACTTCTTCCGGGCGCTCGCCGTCGAACTGCAGCTCGGACGCGGCTTTCTGCCCGAAGAGGACGGCGTCGCGGGGCGTGGATCGGTCGTCGTCATCAGCGATGGATTGTGGCGCGGCAGCTTCGCGGCGAATCCGGCCATCCTCGGTCACAAGATGCGCGTCGCGGGACGTGACTTCACCGTCGTCGGTGTGACGGCCGCGTTAGGGACTGGTCGCAGGTCTCAGCGCAAGTATCGTCACGGGGCGGCTGATGTCACGCCTCGTGCCGTTCGGTCACGAGGTGGACGCCGCAACCTTTTCGTTCGTCATTCCCGTGCTGGTGGGCGTCACGCTCCTGGCGGCATTCTTACCGGCGCGGCGCGCCGCGCTTGTCAGCCCGACGGAGCCGCTCCGCCAGGAATAACATCGCGGCCCCGAACAGGGCCAGCACTCCGCCCCATATCAAGTTGACGTTGATCCCCTGCACGTCGTGTGGGCGCAACGCGCCATATCCGGCGAGCAGAACGCCGTATGTAAGGAATAACAAGCCGATCGGCAGTCGCAGATCCATTCCCATGCATCACCAGAAAATCACGTTCAACAGGGCCGTGCAGGCCAGGACGACTATGCCAAGCAACGCGGGACGCAGATACCAGGCAACGGCTGAATCATCGGAGTGCGGCGTCAATCCCATCACGAGGCCTTTCAACGCCGCGTCGGGTTTCGGTCTCGTCGCCACGCTGACGAGAATCGTGACGACGAAACATGCCGTCCACGCCCATATGGCGCCCCAGAAGTTCTGCGCCATGTCGGAGGGATACACCCTGAGGACCGCGAGTTTGTCCACGAGGGAGCCGCCGCCCGCTGTCGCCGTCAATTGGTAATGTCCCGCGGCCGCCGCCGTGCCGGCCACGAGTCCGCAGAACGCGCCGTGACCGGTGGTCCGGCGCCAGAACATGCCGAGCAGGAACGTCGCGAACAGCGGCGCGTTCACGAAGCTGAACACGAGCTGCAGCATGTCCATGATGTTGTTAAAGCGCATCGCCATGTAGGCGGCGCCGACACTGATCGCCGTCCCCACGACCGTCGTCAGGCGGCCGACGAGAAGGTAATGCCTGTCGTTTTGACCAGGCTTGATGTACGACTGGTACAGGTCGTACGTCCACACGGTGTTGAATGCCGTCACGTTGCCAGCCATGCCGGACATGAAGCTCGCGAGGAGCGCCGTAAGCCCCAGGCCGAGCAGTCCCGCCGGATAGTAGCGCGCCATCATCATCGGCAGCGCCATGTTGTAGTCGTAGCCGCCCGCGGCCGCAGTGGGCAGGAGCGGCACGCCGTTCATCGTCAGGCCGAGCGCGATGATGCCAGGCACGATCACGAGGAACGGGAAGAACATTTTCGGGAACGCGGCGATGAGCGGGGTGCGCCGCGCCGCGTTCATCGAATCGGCCGCCATGGCGCGCTGGACGACGAGAAAGTCCGTGCACCAGTAGCCGAACGACAGCACGAAGCCGAGTCCCATCAGCATGCCGAACCACTCGACGCCGAGCGGATTCGTCGCCGCGCTGCCCATCCCCGTCCACGAATGCATGTACGCCTCGGGAACGCGCGCGCGCAGTCCCTGCCAGCCGCCGATCTCGCGCAGCCCGAGATACACGACGGGCGCGAAGCCGAAGACGATCAGGAAGAACTGCAGGACCTCGTTGTAGATCGCGCTCGTCAGCCCGCCAAGCGCGATGTAACACAAGACGATCACCGCGGACACGACGATGCACGCGTGAATGTTCCATCCGAGGAGCAGCGACAGCAGCGTGCCCATCGCGAACATGCTGATTCCCGACGAGAAGACGGTCATGACCGCGAAGGTCAGCGCGTTGAACGCGCGGGTCTTCTCGTCGAATCGCAGCTTCAGGTATTCCGGCACGCTGCGCGCGCGCGAGCCGTAATAGAACGGCATCATGAAGACGCCGACGAACACCATCGCGGGGATCGCGCCGACCCAGTAGAAGTGGCTGGTCGCGATGCCATATTTCGCGCCGCTCGCCGCCATGCCGATCATTTCCTGCGCGCCGAGGTTCGCGGACAGGAACGCCAGCCCCGCCGTCCACGCCGGAATGTGGCGTCCGGCGAGCAGGAACTCGGAGCTGTTCTGCATCCGGCCGCGCAGCGCGAACCCGATGCCCAGGACCATCACGCCGTAAATGCCGAGGATCAGGATGTCGATCGCTGTGACATGCATGCGACGGGGAGATTACTTCGATCGAGAATAAAACGCGAATTTGCGGGGTTCTGCCATGACGTCGGGCCACGGGGGGACAGCCTTCTCGCCGGCTGAGCTCACCGTCAACGCCGGCGACACTGTCATCTGGGTCAACAAGGACTTCTATCCGCATACGGCCACGTCAAAGGCCCCAGGCCTCGATTCGGACGACATCGAGCCGGAAAAGTCGTGGAAGTATGTCGCGACAAAAAAGGGGGGACTTCCCGTACATGTGCACCATTCACCCGTCGATCAAGGGCATACTGCGGGTGAAGTGAGTCGCCGACAACGGCCCCCGGTCCGCTGATCAATCAGCGCAAAGAAAACAATCTATCTATGACCAGGCAGTTCTTCGTCGCCGTGGCGTGTGTCTCTGCCGCCAGTCTCGCGGCGGCACGTCCGGCGCCGGCGCAGACGTTCACAGTTGAAAAATTCGACATCAAGGGAGAGGGAGGTACCGACTACGTCACGGTCGAACCCGCCACCGGGCGTGTCTTCGTCTCGCGCAGCACCCACGTGATGGTCGTCGACGGACCGACAGGCAAAGTGCTCGGCGACATTCCGAACACACCCGGCGTCCACGGCGCGGCACTGGTCACGAAGATCGGCCATGGCTTCACGACCAACAGCGGCGATCAGACAGTGACGATGTTCGATCTCAAGACGCTTGGCGTCCTGCGCCAGATCAAGGTCGGCCCGGGCCTCGACGGCATCATGTACGACGAGGCCGACGACAAGATCATCCTGACCAATCACAGTCGCCCGATCGGAACGCTTACGGCGATCGATCCCGCAAGCGGCGACATTGTCGCCACTGTGGAGCTGGAAGACACGGCGCCGGAAGGGGCGGCGGCAGATGGAAAGGGACACATCTTCGTCAACAACGAGAGCAAGAACACGATCCAGGTGATCGACGTCACGACGTGGAAGGCGACCGCCTCGTGGCCGCTCGCCCCTTGCGAGGGCCCTACCGGCATCGCGTACGACAAGGCGTCGAACCGCCTGTTCTCCGGTTGCAGCAAGACGTCCGTCGTCGTGGATGCGGACACGGGGAGAGTCGTGGCGTCCATTCCGAACGGCACACGGGTGGATGCGCTCGGATGGGATCCAGCGCAAAAGTTGATCTACATCCCGAACGGTGGCGAGGGGAATGTCACCGTTGTGCACCAGGACTCAGCGGACAAGTACAGCGTCATCGTCACGGTCGCCACGTTCGCGGGCGCAAAGACCATCACCGTCGATCCCGTCACCCATAATGCCTATCTCTTCCAGCCACAGCGCGGTCCTGCACCTGCGCCGCCGCCAGACGCTCCGCCGCCTGCCGGGCGCGGCCGCGGTCCGCAGGGACCCGTCATTGCAGGATGGTTCATCACGATCAGGCACTGACAGAGCCTCGGCCCGCCGGCCACCCGATTCTGCCCCACTGCGCTATGATGCCGCCCGAAAGGGGTCTGCATGAGTTCACGAACGGGCAGGACTGTAGTTGCATGTGTGGCGATCGTCCTCGGCGCGACCAGCGCGTTTGCGCAGGCAAAAGCCGCCGGCGGCGGCAACGTTCGCGCCGCCATCGAGGCGGGCAACAAGAAATTCATCGACGGCGCCGCGAAGCAAGACGCGAAACTCATCGCATCTGCCTACACGACGGACGGCGAGGCGTTTCCTCCTAACTCCGAGGTCGTGAAGGGCCGACCGGCTCTCCAGCAGCTGTGGCAGTCCGTGCTCGACTCCGGCATCGCTGCCATCGAGCTCGCCACGACAGAAGTGGAAGCGAGCGGCAACCTCGCATATGAGTCCGGCACGTACACGATGAAGACGAAGGACGGCACGGTCGCCGATCGCGGGAAGTACTGCGTCGTATGGAAGAAGGTCGGCAGTGAGTGGCTGCTCCACCGCGATATCTGGAGCACGAGCCTGCCGGAGGCGAAGAAGTAGATCGCGGGGCGGGATGCTTCGAACGGCGCTGCGTCCCGGGGACTTCGGGCGGATCGTCGCGCTTCATGGCGACTTGTATGCTCGCGAGCACGGGTTCGACTGCACGTTCGAGGCGTACGTCGCTGCGCCGCTCGCCGAGTTCGTGATGCGATCGTCTCCTCGCGAGCGCATCTGGCTCGAGGACATCGACGGCCGCATCGCGGGTTCGATTGCCATCGTGGCGGAAAGTGACACGACGGCGCAGCTTCGGTGGTTCCTTGTTGCACCGGAAGCGCGCGGAACGGGTCTCGGCCGCCGGCTCCTCGAAGAGGCGATCGGCTTCAGCCGCGCCGCCGGCTACGAGCGGATCATCCTCTGGACGGTCAGCGCGCTCGAACGCGCGCGACGGCTGTACGAGGCTGCCGGATTCCGGCGCGTCGACGCGCACGACACGCACCAGTGGGGCGTCGCAGTGACCGAGGAAAAGTACGAGCTGACCCTGCGCTAAGCGGTCGTGGAACGAGCTGTGCGGGAGAACCAGCTCATCGATACGCGCGTTTTTAGGTTCGCGTAGCGGCCAGCAACTGCTATCCTCACGACCCTCTTAGGCGAGGAGGCAGCATGCGTCTCCACCACATCGCGCTCGGCGTCGTTCTTCTCTGTGGCACGGTGACGCGGGCGGCGGGGCAGTTCCCGGGCGACGTCCGCGACGCTGACGCGGATCGCGCTCGGGGCGCCATCACGCGAAGCCTGCCGCTGCTGCAGCGCAGCGCACAAACCTGGATTGAAAAGCAGACCTGTTCCTCCTGTCATCATCAGGCGCTGGGCACGCTCGCGGTGGTCACCGCGCGTCAGCGCGGTTTCCGCATCGACTCCGATCTGTTGTCAGCGCAGATAGCGCACATCACGCCGATCAAGCGTGAGTCGGCGATGCAGTTCGACGCGGGGATCAACCCGCAGATTGGCTATCCGTACATTCTCGTGGCGCTCGCGGCCGCCGGCACCCCGCCGCGGCGGGAAATTACGGACGCTCGCGTTCACTACCTCGCCGGCAGACAGGCGATCGACGGACGTTGGCGATCCGAGAGTCATCGGCCGCCGCTGGAAGACTCCGACTTCACCGCCACCGCATTGTCCCTGCGGGCCCTCCAGCTCTATACGCCGCGGGGTCGGGCCGACGAATTCCGCCGACGCGTCGAACGCGCACGCCGGTGGCTGGAGCACGCGCTGCCGCGCACCAACGAGGACCGCACGATGCAGCTGCTCGGGCTCGCCTGGGCCGGCAGCGACGGTTCCCGCGTCAGAACCATCGCGGGCGCTCTGCTTGCGGACCAGCGTCCCGACGGAGGCTGGGCGCAGATTCCAGGAAGCGCGAGTGACGCCTACGCAACGGGAAAGACCCTGGTCCTCCTGCAACAGGTGGGAACGCTGCATGTTGGGGATCCGGCGTTCCGCCGCGCCATCACGTTCCTGCTCGACACGCAACAGGCCGACGGATCCTGGCGTCAGGCGACGCGCCGCAAAGGACCGGGGCTTCCGTACTTCGAGACGGGATTTCCGCACGCTGAGGACCAATTCATCTCCTACGCCGGCAGCGCCTGGGCCACCATCGCGCTGTCGCTCGCCGGCGACGGACGCCCCATCCCGCTGATGCGCCCTGCGGTCGTGAATGCCGGCGGTGCCGACGTCACCGGGCTGCCTGTCGATGACGGCGTGACTCCGCTGATGGACGCGGCGTTATCCGGGAGGCTCGCTGATGTCCGCCGAATCCTGGACAGCGGGGCCGACGTGAATGCGCACAGCGGCGGGGGCGTCACTCCCCTCATGTGCGCCGTCCACGATCCACGGATATCGGCGCTGCTCATCGCCAGAGGCGCCGACGTCCGCGCGCGCACTGAAACGGGCGTGACTGCGTTGAACATCGCGGCGGCCTACGACGGCGCGAGGGACACGGTGAAGCTGCTGCTCGACCGGGGCGCGGACGTGAACGCCGCCACGAAGAGCGGCAAGACACCTCTGATCGCGGCCTCCGCAGGCGGCGACGTCGCAAAGGTGAGATTGCTGCTCGATCGCGGCGCGCGGCTCGATGCCAGGATCGAACCGATCGGCGTGACCGCCCTTCACTATGCGGCCTTCGTTGGCGACGAGAACATGGTCAGGCTGCTCCTGCAGCGTGGCGCTGACGTGAACGCGCGGGTTCCCGGCTTCGGCAACACGACCGCACTGATGGAGTCATCCTTCGCGGGATTCGATGAGGTCACCCGTGTCCTCGTTGCCGGCGGCGCCAGTCTGAATCTGCAGGATGAGGAGGGACGGACAGCGCTGATGTATTCCGTGTGGCGCGATCCCGGATATAGCGATGTCGTGGAGCTTCTTCTGAAAGCGGGCGCCGACACCGGCCTCGCCACATCAACCGGGCTGACGGCGCTCGGTCTCGCAAATCAGTACGGGTACGTGCGGTTCGCGGGGCTGCTCCGCGCGGCCGGCGCACGCTGACGAACACAGAGGAGGTGGGTATGAAGACATCGAAAACGATTCTGCTTCTCATCGTGATCCAGGCGATCGCGAGTTGCGGTGGTGGCTCCGGGTCAACGCCGACGACGCCGACGACGCCGCCCGTCCAACTGGCGATGTTCACCGACTCAGTGTCGGGCTTTTCGACGTCCGATATTCGTGACGTGCAGGATCAGATCGTACGGTTCGACCTCGCGAACAACGCGCTGATCTGGGTGGCCACCGGCCGGAGTTTTTCCGGATACCCCGTGAGCGGGAACTTCATTCGAGCAGATAAAGCGTTCCAGGTTCGTTTTGGTATCCAGAATGGCGAGCGCCGCGCCTATTTCACCGAAACAGTCGCGGAGACGATTTGTGACATCGACGTCACCAGCGGGCAGCTCATGATCACGCCGACAAACGTGCGTGTGCCCGGCACCTAGCGGCCAAACCGGGACAACGATACGATAGGCGCGCTACGCCGGCGGCGCCGCGGGAATCGTTCCAGAGGAGCCTCATCATGCTGCAGCAGGGGCACGCGAAGAAGGTGACGATCTACGTCGGCGAGGCGGTGAAACACCGGCACGAGCCGGTGTTCATCGCGGTCCTCAATTACCTCTTCTACCACAACGTCGCCAACGCGACGCTGACGCGCGGCGCGGGGGGATTTGGTGCCGACCACCGCATGGAAATGGCGCGGTTAGTCGAATCCAGCTTCAACCTGCCGGTGAAGATCGAATTCATCGAGGAGCGCGCCAAGGCCGAGGAGATCCTGCCCAAGCTTCTGGAGATCGTCGAAGAAGGACTCGTCGAGATCCACGACACCACGATCCTGAAGCCTGGAGGCGCGGGGACCGCACCGGTGACACGCGCCGTCCTCAAGGGCAAAGCCACGCTGATGCGGATCTACATCGGCGAGCACGATAAATGGCGCGGCAAGCCTCTGTACGACGCGATCGTGGAAAGCCTGCGCGCGCACGACATCGCCGGCGCCACCGTCTATCGAGGTATCGCCGGGTACGGCGCGCAAGGGCGGTTCCTGCCAATCTTGCTGTCGGTGGTCGACGACGACGTGAAGATTCGCGCGTATCTGCCGGTGCTCGAACAGCTGGTCGAGGATGGCCTGGTCGTGCTCTCCGATGCCGATGTCATCAAATATACGCATCGGCTCGACACGCCGCTGTCGACGGAGGCACAATCATGACGCTCAGCGGCGCCGCCAAAATGATGCGGATTCATTTCGGCGATGACGACCGCTGGGAGGGCAAGCCTTTGTACGAGGCATTGCTCGAAGAGGCGCGGCGTCAGGATCTCGCGGCGGCCACCGTCTACCGCGGGATCGAAGGATACGGTGCAAGCAGCCGCATCCATCGCAAGCGCCTCCTGACTTCGTCAGACCTCCCCATCATGATGAGCATCATCGATACGGCCGCGAAGATCGAGGCGTTTCTGCCGACCGTGGAGCGCATGGTCGGCGAGGGTCTCATTGCAATCTCGGATGTGGAGGTGATTCGGTACGCGCATCGCGTTGCTCCCGGTGCAGGCGCGTGATCTGTGGATCTCTGACTCGACATTCGTGGACTGACTCGCAGCCTGACAGAATCCGGTGCTCCGCCAGGGAGCGGCAGGACGTCGCAGGTGCTGCTCGCAGGATGAAACACCGTGTTCACGCCGGTGCTGACGTCCCTGGCGAACGCGGTGAGGACGCGCCGGCCCGAAGACGCCGCATTACCAGGGCCAGCTCACCACGCCGCCCCGTCCGCTGCGGTAATCAATGTATTCGTCGCAGGTTTTCTTGTAGCCGTACGAGGGATCGCTGTACTCGCGGCATCCCCAGGGTAATTGATCTCGCTGAATACCTGCCACGGGCCGACCGCCACCGTCACCGTCTTGCTGTAGGCCGTTTCGCCACTGACCAGGGTGACTTCGAATCGATAGTTGCCGCCAAGGCCTCCCGGCGTTCCCACGTAGCCCTCGCGATGGTTATACGAGTACTCGTAGACCGGAACAACTCCCTCCGGCGCAATGGCCGTAGTCGAGCGTCGAATGTCCTATGCCATTCACCTGCTCCTCGAACGGCAGTTTCCGCAAGCTGTTGACGATCTGTCAGGTCTCACGGCGTTCGTAAGGAGCGTGTCTCAGCGCCCGGCCGCCGATTCCGCGAACAGCATCACCAGGTACCCGTGCTCATGGCGACCGACGCGTGCGAACCAGACCTCGGATCGACCACGAGATGGCCCGCAGATCTCGAGCTGCACGATCTGCCCTGCGCGTGGAGGCGGCGCACGATTGATGGCGCTGATGACCGCTTCCGCGGTGACGGGAACGTCCGGGCGCGCACTGATGGTGGCACCGCCCGTTGTCCGCTGGAAGAAGGCAAGGATGCGACCGACGGCCTGGCGAGCCTCAACACTCGATTCCCCCTCGTAGTACCACAACTGAATGCGCCGCAGGCGGTCGCCGGCAAACATGAACGAGATGTTCATCTCGCGATCGTCGAAGCGGTAGTGGGGACACTCGAGGCCGCCGGTGACGGCGACGCTCGTGTACGGCTCGCAGTCACGCAC
>DASPXV010000231.1:0-42903 GCA_035637115.1 Vicinamibacterales bacterium | reverse complement strand
ACCCCTTGCGGGGCTTTCGCGTTCGACTTGCATGTGTTAGGCACGCCGCCAGCGTTGATTCTGAGCCAGGATCAAACTCTCATGTTAAAGGCGCATGTCTCTCGCCGTAGCGCCGTGAGGCGCGAAGGCGGAAACAAACGTTTTAACGTTGAGTAGCCTGTTGATTGATGGCTCTCTTACGTTGTTCAGTTATGTCAAGTATGGGTGGTTCACAGCTCGCTTTTCTGACCATAACTGACGGCCAGTGAAACGAATTGCGCTGCGCCACCCGCTGATACTCGACGGGTTGTCCACCTTCGCCTTGCGGCTCTGGTGAACGTTGTGCTTGCACGTTCTATCTAGTTTTCAAAGAACCGGAATTGCTTGTCCCCCTGCGACGTTGACCGTGTTTAGGGGAACCTTTCAATCTTACTAACGCGGCGGGATTTTGTCAACCCCTCGCCTTCTCTTTGCTTCCGATTTCACCGCCGAGCGTTCCGCCGCGGGGGATTGGTCGAGCCGAGAAGGCTTGCTTTAGAAGATGCCCGGCGGACCGCGCCGAACGCGCCCAATATACGATCCGAAGTGCCTACCTGTCAACCTCTTGCGCTGTGGCGGACGGCCTCGGATCTGGCAGTGTGCAAGCGAGTATAGACATCACTCGATGAACGATCAAGCACAGCGCTATCACTGCCTGATGTGCTGTGTCTCCATGCGTGTTCCGCTGAGATAGCGTGCCCGCTCCGTCGGGTCGTAGATCTTCACGCGTACGGGCGCATGAACTTCCGCTAAGGGAGGCCAGTCGAGCTGGCCGCAGTCCTGTGACGCAAAGCGGGTGCGAAAAGGGCTTTCTTCTGCATCCTCGAGCGCGATGTAGGGGGCGAACCCCCGCGCCCGCAACCACCCGATGGAGGCGTCAAGCGCGCTGGGTTCCACCGCATCCCACGCGAGCGTCCGCCGGCCGCCATGAAATCGGATGCTTCCGCTCTGCTGCACGGCAAAGATCACCGCGTTCGCAGGCAATGCGCGACGCGCGTACTCACCGGCGATGCGAAACCGCGACTCGAGCGCCTGCAGCTCGAACACGTGGCGCGTCTGCGCGACGTGCAGATACCAGCCGCCAAGCACGAGACACAGGAACGTCGCCACAAAAGATCGTGGCGACCTTCGGGCTAGAGGCGGAAGCCACTCTGCCACAGCGAACACTGCGACCACGGCAAACACGATCAACACCGGGAGCGCTGGCAAGAGGAAGCGGATGTACCACCAGTCGTCGAACACCGTATAGGCGAGGTACGTCGCGAAGGTCAGAATCACGGCTACCGAGCCAACGAGCGTGATGCGCCCGCGTCCGCGCTGCCACAGGATCCAAGGTCCCGCAAGCGCAAGCACGATAACCGGCGTCTGCGTCTCGAGCAGCCATCGCGGATACCGCGCGAGATTCGGCCACACGTGCGAAAGCTGGAACAACACGCCGCCTCCGCCGTAGCCGGAGGCGAACGGCGAGCCGTACCGCGCCGCATTCAGCGCGATCATGATCGCCGCCGCCGGTGCCCCGCCGGCGATGAAGCAGAAAAACGGGGACAGTCCCCGTTTTCCAGGATCCCCAAAATCAGGCCTGTTTTCGGCTCGGGACGGAAACGGGGACAGTCCCCGTTTTTCATTTTGCAAACGGGGACTGTCCCCGTTTTTCAGCAGCAGCGGCAGAGCGAGGACTAGGAACGCGAGGTTCGGGCGGACGAGGACCGCGAGCGACGCGCAGATCCCGGCGGCGATCGCGGCACGGAGCGTCCCGCGCGTCACAAAGACGAGCGCGGCGAGCCAGAGCGCAGTGGCAGGCACGTCGCTCATCGGCTGAACGGCCTGATAAAGAAAGATCGGACTGCACGCGAGGAGCACCGCCGCGCATGCGCCCGTGACGCCATCGGTCAGTGCTTTCCCGAGCGCAAAAGTGAGCCAGACAGTCAGCGCGGCGAAGATCGGCACCACGAGGAATACGAGATTGCGGCTCACGAGCAACGCCGGCGCCATCAACAGGGCGAGCCCCGCGCCACAAATCGGCACTGCCGCAAACGGAGGTTCGGGCGATGTAATGAATCCTGTCGGCGCAAGAGCGGCAGCCCCTACGCCGGGCGGCAACTCTGAGAGCACCGGCGGAAGTGAGGCATGCCCGCGCGCAAACGCTTCCGCCTGGAGCACGTAACACGACGAGTCCGAGCCTCCCGCGGCGTGCGTGTTCCACGCGACGGCGACGGCGAATGAGGCAAAGGACGCTGCCAGGGCGATCGCCGCCGGCCGCTGCGAAGAGGGGCCAAGTACGCCCGCCAATCTTGCCGCAAAGGCCTCGCGACCGAGGAGCAGTCGCGCCGCGATCGCGAGGGCGAGCGCGACGAGGAACGGCCTGATGGGATTCCTGGACGCGAGTGTCAGCGCGCCCGCGCGGAATACGAATCCGCCCGCAAGGAGGCTGACTGCAGACCATACCAGCGCCGCAAACGCGAGCCAGGCCAGAACATCGCCGAACCGCTGTCGTATAGTGGCGCCACGGCGCATGCGGCTATCGGTCATCATCCCCGTCTATAACGAAGAGCAGACGATCCACGAAGTCCTCGAGCGCGTCGCCACCGTGGACCTCGGCGCGATCGACATAGAGATCGTCGTCGCCAACGACGGGTCGACCGACGGCACGCGCCGAGCCATCGACGAGCGGCGCCTGCCCCGCGACCTGCCGGTGCATGTCTACCACAGCCCGATCAACCTCGGAAAGGGGGCCGCGGTTCGCCTGGGACTCGCCTTCGCTACGGGGGACGTGCTGCTGATCCAGGACGCGGATCTGGAGCTGGATCCGAACGAGTACGCGCAGCTGATCGCGCCGATCGTCGACGGACGCGCGGACGTGGTGTACGGCTCCCGGTTTCTCGCGCCGACCACGCGCGTCGCGTTCAGATCGCGCGCGGCAAACCGCTTCCTCACGCTGCTGACGAACGTGTTGTTCCGCGGCGGGCTGACCGACATGGAGACGGCATACAAGGTGATGCGCCGTGAGGCGCTGCAAGGCATCAGGCTGCGCACCGTCGGCTTCGATATCGAGCCGGAACTGACCGCGCGGTTACTGAGAGCGGGGCGGAGGATCGTCGAGGTGCCCATCTCCTACAATCCCCGCACCGCAGACGAGGGGAAGAAGATGCGGTTCATCGACGGCGTCGACGCGATCTACACGCTGCTGAAGTGCCGCTTCACGTAATCATCCGAGGGGCTTTGCCCCTCGGCACGCCTCCGCAAAGCTAGGGCGATGTCCGCCGAACCCTTGGCGAAGGCGAAACTCCCCTACACGCTCACTCGCGGGGGCCCCAAGCCCCGCTCCGTTCGCGTGCCTCGCTCGCGGTGCTCGCTATCATCCGAGGGGCTTTGCCCCTCGGCACCCCTCCACAATGCTACGGCGATGTCCGCCGAAGCCTTGGCGAAGGCGGAACTCCCCTACACGCTCACTCGCGGGCCCCAAGCCCCGCTCCGTTCGCGTGCCTCGCTCGCGGTGCTCGCTATCATCCGAGGGGCTTCGCCCCACGGCACGCCTCCGCAAAGCTAGGGCGATGTCCGCCGAACCCTTGGCGAAGGCGGAACTCCCCTGCACGCTCACTCGCGGGGGCCCCAAGCCCCGCTCCGTTCGCGTGCCTCGCTCGCGCCGCTCGCTCGGAACAGCTCAGCGCCGAAGCCGGACGATGTGGTGGTCCTTCCGCCCTTTGCGGAGAATGAAGAGCTCGCCGCCAATCGCATCTGACGGCACCAGCCGCGCCTTCTCGTCGCCGACGCGGGCGTTGTTCACGTAGACGCCGCCACTCTTCAGCAGCCGCATCGCCTCGCTTTTCGACGGCACCAGCTTCACGCGCGCGAGCAGATCTGCGACGCCGATTCCCTCTGCGGGCAAATCGAGCTCGGTCGACGGCGCGTCCTCGAACACCATGAGGACGTCCTCGACCCGCACGCCGTCGAAGCTCTCGCCGAACAACAGCCGCGCCGCCCGTTCGGCGCGCTGCACCTGGTCGCCTCCGTGCACGAGCGACGTCACGGCACGGGCGAGCGCCCGCTGCGCCTCGCGCCGTTCGGGATGGTCCGCCGTGGCCGCCGCGAGCGCCTCGATCTCCTCGGACGTCATGAACGTGAAGAACTTCAGGTGGCGCACGACGTCGCGATCGTCGCTGTTCAACCAGAACTGGTAGAACCGGAACGGCGAGGTGCGCTGCGGATCGAGCCACACCGTGCCCGCCTCGGTCTTCCCGAATTTGACGCCGGACGAGGTCTGCATCAACGGCCAGACGAGGCCGTGACACTTCGCGGCGCGCACCTTCCGAATCAGGTCGATCCCGGCGGTGATGTTGCCCCACTGATCGCTGCCGCCCATCTGCAGCGTGCATCCATACCGGTCGAACAACTGCAGGAAATCGTACGCCTGCAGCACGAGATAGCTGAACTCGGTGTACGAGATGCCCTCTTCCGTCTCGAGCCGGCGGTTGACCGACTCTTTCTGGAGCATGTAGTTGACGGTGAAGTGCTTGCCCGCGTCGCGGAGGAACGACAGGAGATCGATCGTCCCCAGCCAATCCGCGTTGTTGACGATGCGCGCTGGATTGTTCGGCGTGTCGAAATCAAGGAACCGCGCGAGTTGATCGCGAATACCTTCGACGTTGGCGTCGATCTGTTCGCGCGACAGCAGCACGCGCTCCTGCGACTTGCCGCTCGGATCGCCAATCATCCCGGTCCCGCCGCCGACGACGGCGATCGGCTTGTGCCCGAAGCGCTGCATCCGCGCCAGCCCGAGAATCGTCAGGAGCGATCCGACGTGAAGACTTGCCGCCGTCGGATCGAAACCGATGTAGCCGGTGACAGGTCCTGCGGCGAAGGCTTCGCGCAGCCCTTCCGTGCTGTCGTACACCATCCCGCGCCACGTGAGCTCATTGAAAAGATCGCCGGCCACCGTCCGTAATATATCGCGTGCGGTACAATGACGCACTATGCGCGGCGCCCGCCACTGGGCACGGCGAATCAGAGAATTCAGCTACTACCTGGGACTCCTTCCCGCCGGACGTCACCACTGGCAGCACCTGCCGCGGTTCGTCCGCGACGCCCGCGCTTATCGCGCGGCCCCACGCACCGACGCATCCTTCCCCTTCGCGTGGGACAACGCGCAGCCGATGCTCAGCGACTACACCGCGCAGGCGGGCAGCGCGGGCGGCCACTACTTTCATCAGGATCTGTGGGCGGCGCGGCGCATTCATGCCGTTCGCCCGCGCGCGCACATCGACATCGGCTCGCGCGTCGACGGCTTCGTCGCGCACGTCCTCACCTTCATGCCGGTCACCGTTGTCGACATCCGTCCCCTGCAGAGTGATGTCCGCGGGTTGACGTTCGTGCAGGGAGACGTGTGCCGGCTCGCGTCATTTCAAACTGATTCGATCGAGTCGCTCTCGAGCCTGCATGCGATCGAACACATCGGGCTTGGCCGCTATGGGGATCCGATCGCGCCGGACGGGTGGCGCGACGCGCTGCGCGAATGCGCGCGCGTGCTGGCGCCGGGCGGGCGCTTCTATTTCGGGACACCCGTCGGACGGGAGCGCTTGAACTTCAACAGCGGGCGCGTGTTCTTTCCGCAGACGATCATCGCGGCGCTCGATAGCCTGCGATTGACGGCGTTCGGCGCGGTTGACGATTCCGGCGCGCTCGTCGACGATGCCGATCCTGTAACGTTCGCGTCCGCGGAGTACGCGTGCGGACTTTTCGAGTTCACGAAGCCGTGACGGTGAAGATCGATCGCCGCAGCGTGCTCAAAGGTCTTCTCGGCGTCGGCCTCGGTACCATCACTGGCGGCGCCGCGCACGGATTTCTGTACGAGCGGCATCATCTCGAGCTGACGAAGGCGCGCTTCCCCGTGTCAGGGCTGCCGGAATCGCTGCGCGGATTGCGCGTTGGCGTGTTGACCGACGTGCATCGCAGCCAGGCGGTGTCGCACGAGATGGTCGCGAGCGCCGTCCGCATGCTGATGGCGGAAACGCCGGACTTAATCCTGCTTGGCGGCGACTACGTCTCGTTCGCCGATCGCCGGTACGTGCATCCCTCGGCCGAGGCCCTGGCGCCGCTGGCCGCGCCACATGGCGTCATCGCCGTCCTCGGAAATCACGATGACGATCGCGACATGCCGGCGGCGCTCGTCGCGAAGGGATTTACGGTCCTGAAGGACGCGCGGACGCGACTGACCATCCGCGGCCAGGCGATCGATTTCGCGGGGATCAGGTTCTGGACTTATAAGGCAATCGATGTGGCGCACGTGCTGCGCGGGGCGCTGCCGCTCACGTTTCTGCTCGCGCATACGCCGAAGCGCCTGCACGAGGCGCAGCAGCTCTCCGTGCCTGCCGTCATCAGCGGGCACACGCACGGCGGACAGATCGTGCTGCCGGGGATCGGCGCGATTGCGGCACGCGAGTTTCCCGTGATTGCCGGCGTGGCGCAGCGACAGGGCACGTCGATCTTCGTCAGCCGCGGCGTCGGTACCGTGTACGTGCCGATCCGCGTGAACTGCCCGCCGGAGGTTGCGATCCTCACGCTGGAGCCGGTGCTCCACACGTAGCTAGTGCGTCCGCGTTCGCCGAACGCGGCGCCCGTCGATCGTCCATCCGCCGCCGAGCACCAGTGCTGCGGCTTCAGGATAGATCTCGTGCTCGATCTCGAGGATCCGCGCCGCAAGCGTCTCCGGCGTGTCGTCGTCTTCAACGGCGATCGCGCGTTGGAGGACGATCGGCCCGCCATCGAGATCTCCCGTCACCAAATGCACGGTCGCGCCCGCGACCTTGGTCCCGTACTCCCATGCCTGGCGTTGCGCGTCGACGCCGGGGAACGCGGGGAGGAGCGACGGGTGGATGTTGAGGATTGCGTTGGGGAACGCGTCGAGGAAGGTCCGTCCGAGGAGGCGCATGAATCCTGCGAGGCATACGAGCGCGACCTGCCGTGCGCGCAGCTCGCGCACCAGCCTTTGTTCGAACGCCTCGCGCGTCGGGTAGTCGCGGTGCGGGATCGTCAGCGTCTCGATCCCCGCGCGCGCGGCGCGCTCGAGTCCCTGCGCGTCCGCGCGGCTGGAGATCACCACCGCGATCTCCGCCCGCAGCCGTCCGCCCGCGATGGCGTCGATCAGCGCTTGCAGGTTGCTTCCCCGCCCAGAGATGAGCACCCCGATCCTGGGGCCAGACCGCATGAATCAGCCTTCGTAGCGGACGCGCGGTTCCGATGCGGATGATGCGGCGATGACACCGATGCGACGCGCGCGTGATTCGCCGCCTGATGACAGCAGCGAGAGGACGCGATCAGCATCGCCGGGGCCGACCACCAGGATCATGCCGATGCCCATGTTGAACGTGCGGAGCATATCCTCACGCGACACGCCGCCGCCGCGCTGCAGCCACTGGAAGAGCGGCGGCACCTCCCACGATCCGAGCCGCACCACAGCCTCGCTGCCCCTGGGCAGCACGCGCGGCAGGTTATCGGTGATGCCGCCGCCGGTGATGTGCGCCATCCCCTTGATGACGGCGGACTCGAGGAGCGGTCGGACAACCGGGCGATACGAACGGTGCGTCGCGAGCAGCGCCTCGCCCACCGTTGCGCCAAGCTCCGGGACACGGTCGTGTACGCCGAGCTTCAGGCGATCGAAAGCAATCGTACGCGCCAGCGAATAGCCGTTCGTGTGCAAGCCGGAGGACGGAAGCCCAATCAGAACGTCACCCGGCGCGATGCCGCGTCCATCGATCAGGCGGTCGCGTTCGACGATGCCCACGATGAAGCCGGCTACATCGTACTCGCCGTCGGCGTAGAACCCGGGCATCTCCGCAGTCTCGCCGCCCAGGAGCGCGCATCCGTTCTCACCACACGCGCGCGCGAGCCCTTCCACGATTTGGACCGCGACGTCGGGATCGAGCCGCCCCGTCGCGAGGTAATCGAGGAAGAACAGCGGCTCGGCACCCTGCACGAGGATGTCGTTGACGCAGTGATTGACGAGATCCGCACCGATCGTCGTGTGGACGCCGGTCATGAAGGCGACGCGCAGCTTCGTGCCGACGCCGTCGGCGCTCGACACGAGCACCGGATCGCGCCGCGCGCGATCACCCAGACCGAAGAGACCGCCAAAGGATCCGAGCTCGGACAAGACGCCGGACGTGTACGTGCCGCGCGCGAGTCTCTTAATGCGCCGGACAACTTCGTTTCCAGCGTCAATGTCGACGCCCGACTGTTTGTAGTCCAATTTTCAGCGGCGGGCTTCGCCCCGCCGCTCCCCCCTGCACGCCTGCTCGCGGGGACCCCTTCGATCCCCGCTCCGCTCGCGCGGGCTCACTCGCTGTCGGTCGTTCGCTGGCACCTAGAACTCCAGCACCTGGATCAGCGCGTCCGCAACCTTGCGCTCGGGCGAGCCTTCCTTCGCCTGCCAGTAGGTCCGGCGAACGGTGGCGAAGAAGCGCTCCTCCTCGAGATCTTCTTCGAGCATGTCGAATGCATCGCGCAGCAGCAGCGCGGATTCCCGCAGATCCGTTCGGGCGGAGAGGAGCTTCACCGAGAGCGGAGTATTGCGCAGCGCGACCGTGCCGAGCGCGAGCGCAATCGGCGAGCGTGCGGGATCGCGCGCCGGGATTCCGGCATCGAGCAGCGCGGCGATCGCGTCCGGGCGACCGGACGCCGCCAGCACGCCCAGCGCCTTGGCGGAAGCCCTCAACAGATCCTGGAAACCGATGTTCGATGCGGCGAAGTTCATCGTATCGATCACGAACTTCTGGTGCGACGCGCAGTTGATGCCGAGCAGGCAGATGGAGGCGGCGACCGCCGGCTGGCGCACGCGCGGCGCGGTCCGCTGGAGTACCTGCAGCACTTCGAGCGCGCGCTTGTCGCCGATCTTTCCAAGCGACAGAATCGCCTCCTCCTGGAGAGGGCCATCCTGCTTCGAGACTTCCGCGATCGGCGCGTACGCATACGCGGCCTTATAATCGCCAAGCGCTTCGATCACGGCGCTGCGATAGATGTCCTGGCCGCGCATCACGAGCCCCGACAATGCCTTCTGCACGTCCGGCTCGTCGCCGTACGCCGCGAGCGCCCGCGTCAGCGCGGGACGAACGAACTCGCCATCTTCTTTCTCGGCCGCCTTCAGCAGCCGTGCCGACATGCCGCGTTCCGGATTGTGCTCGAAGTACGCGTACGCGACCGTGCGGAGCCGATCGTTCGGATCCTCGAGCGCCGACAACATCACTTCTCGCGCGCGCGGATCGTTGAACCCGGCGAGAAGGACGAGCGCGCGGAAACGTACGTAGCCATCCGCGTGCCCGCTCGCGGCAGTCATGAGCGCAGGCACCGCCTGCGCCGCCGGCGCGCGGCGGACTTCACGCGACGCCGCGGTTCGGACCGGCGCGTCGAACTTCCCGAGATTATCGATGGCGCCCTTGAGACCGCCGCCTGTCTGCGCGGCCGCGATCGCGGTCAGAGCGAGACCGAGACAAAGCGCGAGCGCCGCCTGTTTCACTCGACCGCCTTCAACGCGAGCTGGAGGTACGCCTGCTCGTCACGTGGGATCGCCACAGGATAGTTGCCCGTGTAGCAAGACGAGCAGTACGATCCGCGCTGCGTGCCGACGGCCTGCATCAGCCCGTCGAGGCTCAGGTATGCGAGGCTGTCCGCCTCGATGTAATTGCGGATTTCCTCGAGGCTATGGGTCGCCGCGATCAGCTCTGATTTGCTCGGCGTGTCGACGCCGTAGAAACACGGTGACACGGTGGGCGGACAGCTTATGCGCAGGTGGACTTCCTTCGCGCCCGCCGCCCTCACCATCTTGACGATCTTCCGGCTCGTCGTCCCGCGCACGATCGAGTCGTCGACCAGGATGATGCGCTTGCCTTCGAGCACGCTGCGGACAGGATTCAGCTTGATGCGCACGCTGAAATGCCGAATCGCCTGCTGCGGCTGGATGAACGTACGGCCGACGTAATGGTTCCGGATCAACCCCATTTCCATCCGAATCCCGGCCGTTTCCGCAAAGCCTGTCGCCGCGCACACGCCGGAGTCGGGAATCGGACAGACGACGTCGGCGTCGACGCGCGACTCGCGCGCGAGGATCCGCCCGAGCTCGGTGCGAACCTCGTTGACGCTCCTGCCGAACACGTAGCTGTCCGGACGGGCGAAATACACGTGCTCGAAGACGCAGTGCGCGAGCTGCGCCGGCGGAAAGGGACGCAACGATCGAAGGCCGCTGTCGGTGATGATGAGCAGCTCGCCCGGCTCGACGTCGCGGATGTAGGTCGCGCCGATGAGATCGAGCGCGCACGTTTCCGAACACACGATGTAGGCGCCATCGAGCTGCCCGAGCGCCAGCGGACGGAATCCATGCGGGTCGCGCGCGGCGATCAGACGATCCTTCGTGAGCAGCGCGAACGAGAACGCGCCGCTAATCTGGGAGATCGATTCGACGAGCGCGTCCTCGACGCTGTGCTCGCGCGATCGCGCGTACAAGTGCAACACCACCTCGGTGTCGCTGCTCGTCTGGAAAATCGATCCGTCGCGGACCAGGTGGTCGCGCAGCTCGCGCGCGTTCACCAGGTTGCCGTTGTGCGCGATGGCGATCTGGCCGTGCGCGCAATCGATCAGGATCGGCTGCGCGTTGCGAATCCCGCTTTCGCCGGCCGTCGAGTAGCGCGTGTGCCCGATCGCGATATGCCCCGGCAGCGTCTCGAGCGTCCGCTCGTCGAACGCGTCC
This sequence comes from Vicinamibacterales bacterium, assembly GCA_035637115.1. Taxonomy (GTDB): domain Bacteria; phylum Acidobacteriota; class Vicinamibacteria; order Vicinamibacterales; family 2-12-FULL-66-21; genus JAICSD01. The sequence continues at coordinate 32,153 of DASPXV010000231.1, read as the reverse complement.
GCGACGTGCCCCATGGCGCGTGAAAGCCGCATCTTCTCGCCGTCCGCAGTAGCGATGCCGGCGCTTTCCTGCCCGCGATGCTGAAGTGCGTAGAGACCCAGGTAGGTGAGATTTGCCGCTTCGGGATGCCCGAAGATTCCAAACACGCCGCATTCGTCCTTATACTTATCCTGCTGCTCGCGCTCTCCGAGCGCTCGCGTACTTGCAGCACCTGAGGCGCCAACTTGCGGCAGGTTCGTCATGCGACAGCCCTCTTGAAATGCTTCTCGAGTGCGGATGCCCAGAGATTCTCGGCTTCGGCGACGCCGACGTCTACAACTTTCTTGCCGTGGACATCGATCTCGAGGCGCGACCCGCCCGTGGTTCCGATCCGCCGAGCCGGCACACCAGCGGCGGCCGCCCACCGCAGCAGGTCCTTCTCTTTTGACGCCTCAACCGACACAACGATTCGCGAAGCGCTCTCACTGAAGAGCTCCAGGTCGTTCAACAGACTGATGCTGGCGCCGATGCCGCCACTGTCGAAGCATGATTCCGCGAGCGTGACCGCAATGCCGCCATCCGAACAATCGTGCGCGGAGCGAAGCAATCCCGCAGACGCGGCCTCCGTCACCAGTCTGATCAGCGCCGCCTCTCGCGCCGCATCGAATGCCGGGGCATCGCCGCGGACGAGCCCGTGCACGATCGTCAGGTATTCGCTGCCGCCAAGCTCGCCACGATCCTCGCCGAGCAGAACGACCGCGTCACCAGCCCCACGGAACGTGCGCGTCAGAACGCGCGACGCGTCTTCCATGACACCGACGACGCCAATAATCGGAGTTGGATAGATCGCGCGGCCGTCAGTCTCGTTGTACAGGCTGACGTTGCCGCCCGTGATCGGAACGTCCAGCGCGCGGCACGCCTCGGCGATGCCTTCGATGGCCTCGACGAGCTGCCACATGATTTCGGGTCGCTCCGGATTGCCGAAGTTCAGGCAGTTCGTCGCGCCAATCGGCTTGGCCCCGGCGCAGGCGACGTTGCGCGCGGCCTCCGCAACGGCAAGCATCGCGCCGCGCCGCGGATTCAAGTAGCAATATCGGCCGTTGCCATCGGTCGAGATCGCCAGGGCCCGATTGGTGCCTTTGACCCGAACGACACCCGCGGAGAGGCCGGCCGCGGCGATGGTGTTGGTGCGCACCATCGTGTCGTACTGGCGATACGCCCAGCGCTTGCTCGCAATCGTCGGCGATGCGAGCAGCGTCATCAATGCATCCTGCGGCGCGACCGGCTTCAGCGATGCCACGTCGAGCGCGCGGACTTCGTCGAGGTACGCGGGCCTCGTCGTCGGGCGGTCGTAGACCGGCGCCTCGTCGACGAGCGCGGTGTTCGGGATCTCGGCGACCACCGTGCCATGATCTTTCACACGCATCACGCCGTCAGTCGTGACTTCGCCGATGTGCGCCGCGTGCAGATCCCATTTCTCGAAAATCTTTTCGACCTCGGCCTCGCGTCCCTTCTTCACCACGAGCAGCATGCGCTCCTGAGATTCGGAGAGCATGATCTCGTAAGGCGTCATGCCGGATTCGCGCTGCGGGACGTGCATCACGTCGATCTCGACGCCGGCGCCGCCGCGCGATCCCATTTCGCACGTGGAACACGTCAGGCCGGCCGCGCCCATGTCCTGCACGCCGATGAGCGCGTCGGTCGCCATCAACTCGAGACACGCCTCGAGCAGCAGCTTCTCCATGAAAGGATCGCCGACCTGTACGGCTGGACGTTTCTCCAGCGCCTTGTCGTCAAATTCCGCCGACGCCATCGTCGCGCCATGGATCCCGTCGCGCCCCGTCTTCGCGCCGACGTAGTAGACGGGGTTCCCGGCGCCCGAGGCGTTTCCCTTCACGAGTGCATCGGCGGCGACGATGCCGAGACAAAGCACGTTGACGAGCGGATTGCTCGTATACGGATCGCCGAACGCGATCTCGCCGCCGACCGTCGGGATGCCGATGGAGTTGCCGTAGCCTGCAATGCCGCTGACCACGCCTTCCATGATCCGGCGCGTGCGCGCGGCGTCCTTTCCGTCGAGAGGGCCGAACCGCAATGCGTTCAGCAGCGCGATCGGCCGCGCGCCCATCGTGAAAATGTCGCGGATGATGCCGCCGACGCCGGTCGCCGCCCCCTGGTAAGGCTCGATGAACGACGGATGGTTGTGCGATTCAATCTTGAAGACGGCCGCGAGGCCGCCGCCGATGTCGACGGCGCCCGCGTTCTCGCCAGGACCCTGCAGCACGCGCGGACCTTTCGTCGGCAGCTTTTTCAGGTGAATGCGCGAGCTCTTGTAGCTGCAGTGCTCGGACCACATCACCGAGAAGATGCCGAGCTCGGTCTCGGTCGGCTCCCGTTTCAGCGAGCGCTTGATGCGCTCGTATTCCTCTGGGGTGACCGTGCTCATGCCGTCCTTACGGCCCGCTCGCGCGCCAGCGACGCGAGGACCGACTGAAAGAGGATCAGGCCATCTCCGCTGCCGAGCGTAGGCTCGCACGCGCGCTCGGGGTGCGGCATCAAGCCAACCACGTTGCGCCCCTCGTTGCAGATGCCGGCGATGTTGTTCGCCGCACCGTTTGGATTGGCCGCATCGGTGACCTCTCCACGCGCGTCGCAGTAGCGGAAGATCACGCGCCGCTGCGCCTCGAGACTGCGGATCACGTCCGGTTCGGCGTAGTAGTTCCCCTCGCCATGCGCGATCGGCAGCCGGAGTCGCTGGCCTTTCATCGCGGACGCGGTGAACGGCGTATCGGTCTCTTCAACGCGCACGGTCACGTGTTCGCAGTGAAACTTGAGATCACGGTTCCGCAGCATCGCGCCCGGCAGCAGGCCGGATTCGAGCAGCACCTGGAAGCCGTTGCAGATCCCGAGCACCGGTCCACCCTTCTTCGCGAAATCGAGGATCGCCGGCATGATCGGTGAGAACCGCGCGATCGCGCCGGTGCGAAGATAATCGCCGTGTGCGAAACCACCCGGCAGGACGACGACGTCCGCGCCTTTGAGCGACGTGTCCTTGTGCCACAGGAACTCTGCCTCCTGGCCGAGCACGTGCTTCGCGGCGTGATACGCGTCGTGATCGCAGTTGGATCCCGGGAACACGACAACGCCGAATTTCATATTTCAACTCCGCTCGGTGGGGCCGCTTTAACATTCCCGACCTCGCTGCGCGCTCGCGGTCGCCTTCGGAGACTTCCCTCCGGCGCTCGCTTGCGGCCGCAGGCGCTGTTTTCAACGCCGCTCTGAGGGGCGCTGTTTTCGTTACTCAACTTCCACCCGATAGCTTTCAATCACCGGATTGGCGAGGACCTTGTTGGCCACCTCCGATGCAAGGTTGTGCGCCTCATCCTCCGAGGTCGTGTCGAGCTCGAGCTCGAAGAACTTGCCTTGGCGGACATCGGCGACGGCGACGTAGCCAAGCGAGTGCAAGGCGTCCTGGATCGTCTTGCCCTGCGGATCGAAAACGGATTTCTTCAAAGTTACGAACACCCGAGCTTTCATCGTCCTCCGGATCTGTAGCTTCCGCCTTCAGGCGGAAGCCAGCGTCGCGGCTCCTTTGAACACCCTGTCCATGACCGCGTCGACGTTGCGCAGCTGATCGTCCAGGTCGAACGCCTTCTCGACTTCCGCGGCCGTGAGCACTTTCATCACGTCGGCGTCGGCGAGCAACAGCGTCTTGAAGTCCTTCTGCTCGTGGAACGCGCGCATCGCATTCCGCTGGACCCATTCGTAGGCCTGCTCGCGCGAGATGCCGCGGCGCGCGAGCTCGAGGAGCAGCGTGCCGGAAAAGACGACGCCGCGAGAGCGGCCGAGGTTCTCCCGCATACGATCCGGATAGACCACCATCCCGCGGACGATCCGAATGAAGCGCCGCAGCATGTGGTCGAGTGCGATGAAACTGTCCGGCAGGATCACGCGCTCGACGGACGAATGCGAGATGTCGCGCTCGTGCCACAGCGCGACGTTCTCGAATGCGGCTCCCGCATTCGCGCGAAGCAGGCGCGCGAGCCCGACGATCTGCTCGCAGCCAATCGGGTTGCGCTTGTGCGGCATCGCAGACGAGCCCTTCTGTCCCTTGCCGAAGGGTTCTTCGACTTCACCGATTTCCGTCTTCTGGAGCCCGCGAATCTCCAGCGCAAACTTCTCGAGCGACGCTGCGGTGATGGCGAGTACCGAGAGGAGCTCGGCGTGCCGATCGCGCTGGATCACCTGCGACGAGACCGGCGCCGGTTCCAGTCCGAGCCGCTCGCAGACTCGCGCTTCGATCGAGGGATCGAGGTGCGCATACGTCCCTACAGCGCCGGAAATCTTGCCGACCGAGACCACGTCGCGCGCGCGCAACACGCGATCGAGATCGCGCTGCAGTTCGGCGTACCAGAGCGCAAGCTTCAGGCCGAACGTCATCGGCTCCGCGTGCACGCCGTGAGTGCGTCCGATCATCGGTGTCCGCCGATACTCTTCCGCGCGCTCGCGCACCGCTTCCATCAGCGCGCCGATGTCGCGAACGATGAGCGCGCAGGCTTCGCGCATCTGGATCGCCTGCGCGGTATCGATGACGTCTGAAGACGTGAGCCCGAAGTGCAGCCAGCGCGCCGCCGGGCCGACTTTCTCCGCGACGGCCGTCGTGAACGCGATGACGTCGTGCTGGGTGACGCTTTCGATTTCCTCGATGCGGGCGATGTCGAACGCGCCCCTGGCACGCATCTCCGCGGCATCCGCTTTCGGAATGATGCCCGCGTCAGCCATGGCGTCGGCGGCGGCCAGCTCCACTTCGAGCCACGTCTCGTAGCGGCGCCGATCGCTCCAGATGCCGCCCATCTCCGGATGCGTATAGCGCTGGATCATTATTTACGTGGGGCTCCGCCCCACACCCCCGCCTTCGCGCGCAGCGCTTCGGCGGGCCGCCGTAGCCTTGGCGAAGGCCGGCCGGCTCGGTCGCTTGCGGGGCCCCCTACACCCCGCGCCGCTCCCTCGCGAGTGCGCACTGCCGTGCGCGCTTCCGTACCACGCAGCATCCGCTCTCCTTTGTGGCGCACGGATCATCCCAAATCGAGCTGCGCGCGCGTTACGTCGTGGGGCGACGGCCCCACGATCGTCGCGGCAAGCGATCCGTTCGCGAACAGATCGGTTGCGACCCGCGTCACGTCACCCGCGGTGACGCGCTCGACGCCGGCGAGCGTCTCGTCGAGGCCGAAGTGGCGCTCGAAGTAAATCTCCTGCCGCGCCAAGTGCGACATCCGGCTCGCCGTGTTCTCGAGCGAGAGCATCAGGCTGCCCTTCAGGTGATCTTTCGCGCGGCGCAGTTCCGCGTCAGGCACCGGCGCCTGCTTCATGCCGCGCAGTTCCTCGACGCAGAGATCGACGACCTCCGGAACGGCCTCGTTGGCGCAACCGGCGTAGATCGTGATGTTCCCCGCGTCACGGTATGCGCTCAAGCCGCTGAACACCGCGTAAGCGAGTCCGCGCTTTTCGCGGACGTTCTGGAACAGACGCGAGCTCATCGATCCACCGAGGACGGTGTTCATGATGTAGCTCACGTATCGATCGGGATGATTCTGCTGGTAGCTCGTCGTCCCCAGGCACACGTGACTCTGCTCCAGCTCTTTGGAGCGGACGAGCACCTGTGGCACGACACGCGGAACGGTGTCGTCGTATGCAGCGCGCTTGTCCGGGAGCGCAGCGAACGCTTCCCGCACGAGCTCGCGCACCCTCGCGTGGTCGATATTGCCTGCGGCGGAGACGATCAGGTTCGGCGCCACGTACGCATCACGGAAATACTCGCGCAGAATCTCGGCGGTGAAGGATTCCACTGTTTCTTTGGACCCGAGAATGGGTCTGCCGAGCGAGTGCCCCTCCCAGAAGTGCTGCGTAAACAGCTCGTGCACCAGGTCGTCGGGGGTGTCCTCGACCATCTTGATCTCTTCGAGGATGACCTTCTTCTCCTTGTCGATATCCTCCGCGTCGAACCGCGGGTTCATGACGATGTCGGAAAGGAGATCGATCGCAGTCGAGAGATGTTCGTCGAGGACCTTGATGTAGTAGCTCGCGTATTCCTTCGCGGTGAAGGCATCGAGCTGGCCGCCGATCGAATCGATCGCCTGCGCGATGTCCTCCGCGCTGCGGGTTGCCGTTCCCTTGAACAGCATGTGCTCGACGAAGTGCGCGATGCCACCGAGCTCGCTCGTTTCATGCCGCGAGCCGCGCGTCAGCCACACGCCGATGCTCACCGAGCGGACATGCGGCATCGACTCGGTGATGAGACGAAGACCGGTATCCAGGACCTCGCGTGTGACCATGCGTGAGTTCGAGCGTAACTGCTTGAGTGGAAAGGGATTACGGGAGCCGCTTAGAACCCCTATGTTATCACGCGGCGACCTATCGCGCAACCGCGGCCGCGCCGAAAAGCCGTGCTGGACGCGCAGGGTACAATAAAGGATCGCGAGCCTGAAACATGGCTCACGCCAGGCGCCGGCATGCTGACCCAATATCGCCACGATCTCGTTGAAATGGAGCTTCCCGAACTCGAGCAGGCGCTCGAGTCGATGGGGCACGCGCGTTTCCACGCGCGGCAGCTGTTTCAGTGGGTCCACAAGCGGGGCGTGATCGATTTCGGTGAAATGACCGATCTGGGCCGGGATCTTCGCAGCAATCTGGCCGCTTCGTTACGCATCGGCATGCCGGAACTCGTCCGCAAGGAAACATCTTCTGACGGCACGACCAAGTTCCTGCTGCGCCTTGAAGACGGGCAGCTCATCGAATCGGTGTTCATCCCGGACACGCCGGCGAACACGTTCTGCCTGTCGACGCAGGTGGGCTGCGCGATGAAATGCGGTTTCTGCCTCACGGGGAAGATGGGCATCATCCGCAATCTCACGGCGGGTGAAATCGTCGGGCAGGTGCACGTGCTCATCCGTGAGCTCCACATGCTCCAGTCGCGCTTCAACATCGTCCTCATGGGCATGGGGGAGCCGCTGCACAATTACGACGCCGTCATGAAGGCGCTGCGGATCCTCGCCGACGAGCACGGCCTCGCGGTGAACCCGCGCCGCGTGACGTTGTCGACGGTCGGCGTGTTGCCGGCGCTCGAGCGCCTCGCGACCGAGCCGCTGATGCCGAACCTCGCGATCTCGCTACACGCGACGACCGAGGACCAGCGCGACATGCTGGTGCCGATCAACCGGAAGTACGGGCTGAAGGAACTGCTCGACGCGTGCCGCCGCTTCCCGGTCAAGCGTCGCGAGCGCATCACGTTCGAGTACGTGATGTTGAAGAACGTGAACGACACCGACGAGGACGCGCGCAGACTGGTGCGGCTGCTGAGCGGGATCAAGGCGAAGGTAAACCTGCTGCCGCTGAACGAAGCAGCTGGCATCCCCTACGAGCGTCCGTCAGACGCGCGCGTGAATCGTTTCGCGCAGATCGTCGCTGAGCGCGGCGTGACCGTCTCAGTGCGCAAATCCCGCGGTCGCGACATCCGCGCGGCGTGCGGTCAGTTGATCACCGAGTCTACCCGCCAGAAATCGCCCGGTCAGCGTCTCGCAACGCTGATGCAGGTCTAGTTTCGCCGTCGGCATCGGCCAACAACGTCCCCTCTCATCTCCGAACGCTCAAGCGACAGACGCACCGACACCCGTTCATTTCGCGCGTGACCAGGCGCGATCCTCACCTTCAAGTAGTTGTCCGTCACCACGAGCGTGCCGTCCTCCAGTGTCAGGCCGGGACGGATCGTGCCGGCCTGCGAGGAACGGAAGCGGCGCGACAGGCCGACGCCGATGTCGCGCAGCTGCGTCGCGCGATCGCGGATGACAGAGCCGTGGACTTTGTCGCGCATTGCGGACGCGACGGTGCCGGGACGATCCGAGTACGGGAACACGTGCAGGTGCGTAAGCGGGGACGACGGTAGGTAGTCGAGGTTCGCTGTGAAATCTTCGTCCGTCTCACCTGGGAAGCCCACAATCATGTCGGACCCTATCGACGCGTGCGGCAGGCGCGCAATGATGCTGTTCACCAAGGCGCTGTAATACGCAAGCGTATAAGGGCGGCGCATTGCGGCGAGCATGCGATCGCTGGTGTGTTGCAGCGGAAGGTGGAAGTGCGGCAGGAATCGGCCGCTCGCGGCGAGGAAGTCGACGACTTCTGAGGTGCAGTCCATCGGCTCCAGCGAGCTGATGCGGAACATCACGTCGCCGCGCACGATCTCCAGCGCGCGCAGAAGATCGAGCAGCGACGCCGCGGGTGACAGGTCGCGCCCGTACGATCCGAGGTGCACGCCTGTCAGGACGACTTCCTTGAATCCCGCCTCAGCGACGCGCTCGACCTCGCTTACAAGCGTCTCGATGGATGTACTACGCGAAGCGCCACGCGTCGAGGGGATGATGCAGTAGGCGCACTGCTCTTCGCAGCCGGTCTGGGCGCGAATCGTGAACGCGGTGCGACCCGCGATGCCCGGCTCGATCGGCGCGCCGCACGGACCGTCATCGTTATTCGAGGGGCTTCGCCCCTCGAACTCCCCTGCACGCTCACTCGCGCCCTTCGACGTGAGCTCAGGGCGCCCCGAGCCCGATCGAGGGGCCGGGGCCCCGACCCCGCTCCGTTCGCGTGACTCACTCGCTGCGTTCGTTCGCAGCGCAATATGCGATGAGCGGACGAACTCCAACTTCTCCGGGTTGCGAACCACGCGGACGACGTTCGGCAGCGCCGCGACCTCATCCTCACATCGCGTCGCGTAGCAGCCGGTCGCGACGATCCGCGCGTTCGGGTTCTCGCGCGCGATGCGGCGGATCGTCTGCCGCGCGCCTTGATCGGCGGTCGCGGTCACCGAACACGTGTTGACGATGACGAGATCCGCGTCGCGCGACGGGGCTTCGACGCCGCCGCGCGCGCGCAGATCCTCTTCAATGCGGAGCGAGTCCGCGTGATTGACGCGACAGCCAAAAGTGACGATTGAGTACTTCACGATCCACGACTCATCACAAAGCCCACAAAGGCGACTAAGACCACAAAGACCTTTGTGATCTTTGAGATCTCGGTGAGCTCTGTGGCTATGCCGTCCGCCCCTTCAGTTTGGCAGCTGCAGCCTCGACCTTCTCGGCCAACTGACTTTTGTAAGTATCGAGCTTCTTCGCCATCGCGCTATCGCCGACGGCGAGGATCTGCGCGGCGAGGACGGCGGCGTTGGTCGCGCCGGGCTTTCCAATCGAAACGGTTGCAACCGGTACGCCGGGGGGCATCTGGACAGTCGAGAGGAGGGCGTCCAGTCCTTTCAGTGCCGACGAATCGATCGGCACGCCGATGACGGGGAGGATCGTGTGCGCCGCGACGACGCCGCCGAGGTGCGCCGCGGCGCCGGCACCAACGATGAACACCTTCACGCCGCGGGCGGGCGCCTCGCTGACGAGGCGCATCACGCGCGCGGGGGAACGATGCGCGCTGGCCACGGTCATCTCGCTCGAAATTCCGAATTCCTTCAGCGTATCGACCGCCGCCTGCATCACCGGCGCGTCCGAGTCAGAGCCCATCAGAACTAAAACTTGCGGCATCGTTCACGTGTCCTTTAACAGGAGGGCCATGAGAACAGGAGAAATCGTGTCTCTCCTATTCTCCTCGCCTCCTGATCTCCTGCGAAGAGACAAGCGCTTTCCGACCTATGTCACGCCGGTACTGCATCCCCTCAAACGATATCAATGACACCGCCGCGTACGCACGATCGATCGCGGCCTTGTAGTCGGCGCCGGTTGCGACGACGGTCAGCACGCGGCCGCCGGCAGTGACGATGTCGTCGCCTCGCCGCGCGGTACCGGCGTGGAAGATCGTCACGTCCGGCCCGCGCGACGCCGCGTCGAGTCCCGAGATTGGCGTGCCATTCTTCACTGTGCCCGGATATCCGCCTGCCGCGAGGACGACGCCGACTGAGACGCCACCGGTCAACATGACGGAACGGCCCGTCAGATCGCCATCGGCCGCGGCAGCGAGCAGCGATGCAAAGTCCCCTTCGATGAGCGGCATGATGGCCTGCGCCTCTGGATCACCGAAGCGAACGTTGTATTCGATCACCTTCGGCCCGGCGCACGTCATCATCAGGCCTGCATACAGGAAACCTCGATAGTCCGTGCCCTCGGCGCGCATTCCGCGCAGCACTGGCTCGACGATCTCGCGGAGAATGAGCGCCTTCGTCGACTCGTCGAGCAGCGGGCTCGGCGCGAAGGCGCCCATCCCGCCCGTATTCGGCCCTCGGTCGTCGTCAAAGATCCGCTTGTGGTCCTGCGCCGACGTAATCGGGATCGCGCGGGTGCCATCGCAGAGCGCGAAGAACGAGACCTCCGGACCGACGAGACACTCTTCCAGGACGATCCGCGCGCCGGCCGCGCCGAATTGCCGTTCGTCCATCGCGGCGCGGATCGCCGCTTCCGCTTCGACGGCGTTCTGCGCAACGACGACTCCTTTGCCGGCGGCAAGGCCGTCGGCCTTGAGCACGACAGGAAAGCCGAACTCGCCTGACGCGATCGCGCTGCGCGCGGCGTCCGACGATTCGCACACGCGGTAGCGCGCCGTCGGGATCCCGTGACGCGCCATGAAGCCCTTCGCGAATACCTTGCTGCACTCGAGCTGCGCCGCGGCACGCAGCGGACCGAAGATGCGGCGACCCGCCATGCGAAAGCGATCGACCACGCCGCGATCGAGCGGCAGCTCGGGCCCGATCACCGTGAGGTCGATGGACTCGCGTTCCGCGAGCGCAAGCAGCGCGTCGGAGTCGGCCGGATCGACGGCAACGAGTTTTGCGACGGAACCGATGCCCACGTTTCCCGGCGCGCAGAAAAGGGCCGTGACGGCCGGATCGCGCGAGAGCCGCCACGCCAGGGCGTGCTCGCGCCCGCCGGCGCCCGCGATCAGGACCCGCATGCGCGACTCAAAATATTGAAAATCAAGAACTTAGGAATGGACTTGACGATGGCAGGTTTACCGCTGGTATCGGCGCACACCTGTGATAGCCTAACGTATTCCGACGGATCCAAAGGGCCATACAGGGGTGCTCGCCACTTCAGTGCCACCGCGGAGATTGCAGTCGGCCGCAAGGGGGGTGTAATCAAGCTTGGCTGAAGTGAAAGTGCAGGATGGCGAGTCCATCGAGAGCGCGCTTCGCCGGTTCAAGCGGAAGGTGCAGCAGGAAGATATCATCAAGGATATCAAGAAGCACTCCTTCTACCTGAAGCCTGGCGATCGCCGCCGCGCCAAGCAGGCGCTGGCGCGGAAGCGGACGCGCAAGAAGCAGCGCCGCGAGTCGGATTAGCCCGCCGGAGCGGAGCGGGGCGCGGGGCCCCGCCCCTCGACCGGGCTCGGGGCGCCCTGAGCTCACGTCGAAGGGCGCGAGCGACGGCGCGAGGTGGTCCGGGGGACGACGTCCCCCGGACAAGATCGTGTGGGGCCGGGCCCGGATGGCCATGCCGGGGCCCGGCATCCCGCCAGGGTGGCGGGATAGCAGGGGCGAGTGAAAGAGGTAGTGATGGAGTTCCAGGACAAGAGTCTCAACTGCGTCGACTGTGGGGCCCCCTTCATCTGGACTGCCGGCGAGCAGCTTTTCTTCGCCGACAAGAATTTCAAGAACGAGCCGAAACGCTGCAAGAGCTGCAAGGCGAAGCGTGCCGCGCGCCCCTCGGGCGGCGGCGTCGGCCGCGAGCGAGTCGAAACCAGCACCAACTGCTCCGCGTGCGGCAAGGAAACCACCGTGCCGTTCCGCCCGACGCAGGGCCGACCCGTGTTCTGCCGCGAGTGCTTCCAGTCGCGGAAGTTCGCGGGAGCGGGCGGCGTTTAACATCGCACCCTGCCCTGCGGTACAGTAAAGGCCACGCCCCGGGCGTGGCCTTTGTTTTTTGCGGACCTTTTCGTCGGCGCGTCGAGTCTAAGGTCCTAGCGATTCATCCCTGTTATGCGCATTCATCTCAGTGTCCTCGTGCTCGTCCTCGTGCTGGCTGCGGCGTGCAGCCGCGGCAACGCTTCCTCCGGCGGAGACCCCGCCGGGGGCGGACGCGGTGGTGCGCGGCCGGCCACCGGCGTCGGTATCGTGACGCTGCAGGACAAGCCCATCGAACTCTCTTCCGACTTCATCTCGACCGTGCGGTCGCTGCACTCGACGACCGTCCAGCCGCAGGTCGAAGGGCGCGTCACGCGCGTGTTCGTCAAGTCCGGTGCCGCGGTCCGCAGGGGCACGCCGCTCGTGCAGATCGATCCGGAGAAGGAGGCCGCGACCCTGCAGAACACGGAGTCGCAGCGCGCGGCACGCGTCGCGGATGTGACCTACTGGAAGGGACAGGTCGAACGGCTGCAGGCGCTCCTCAAGGCAGGTGCGATCAGCCAGAACGAGTTCGACACGGCCCGGCACAATCTGGATGCGGCGCAGGCGCAGCTGTCGGCGCTCGACGCGCAGGTGCGGGAAGGGCGTGTGCAGCTCCAGTACTATCGGCTGACGGCGCCGACGGCCGGGGTCGTGGGCGACATGCCCATTCGCGAAGGGGATCGCGTCACGACGTCGACGGTGATCACGACGATCGACGACAAGGCCGGGCTCGAAGCCTACATCCAGGTCTCCGTGGACCAGGCGCCCGACCTGCGCGTCGGCCTGCAAACCCAGATCCTCGATTCTGACGGCAAGGTGGTGGCGAGCAACCCGATCTCCTTCGTGGCGCCGCGCGTCGATCCCGATACGCAAACGGTGCTCGCAAAGGCGCTGCTGCGCGACGCGCCGCCAGCCGTTCGCGTGCAGCAGTTCGTCAAGATCCGCGTGATCTGGCGATCCACGCCGGGACTGACGATTCCGATCACCGCGGTGTCGCGCGTGAACGGCCAGTATTTCTGCTACATCGCCGAACAGACGCCCAACGGCCTCGTGGCCCGCCAGCATCCGCTGCAGGTCGGCGACGTGAAGGGCAACGACTACATCGTGAAGTCCGGTCTCAAGCCGGGGGACAAGCTGATCGTGTCGGGCATCCAGAAGATCGCCGACGGCGCGCCCGTGAAGCCTGAATAATGTTCGTCAACACCTTCATCCGCCGGCCGATCCTCGCGTCGGTCTGCTCGCTCGTCATCATCCTCGCGGGCATCGTGGCGATTCCGACGATGCCGGTCGCGCAGTACCCGGCGCTCGCGCCGCCGCAGGTCTCGGTGAACGCGATCTATACCGGCGCGAACGCGCAGGAAGTGGAGAGCGCGGTCACCACGCCCATCGAGCAGGCCATCAACGGCGTCGAGGGCATGCTCTACATGAGCTCGTCGAGCACTAACAGCGGGTTCTCCAGCATCAACGTCACGTTCGACATCACGCGCGACCAGGACCTGGCGCAGGTGGACGTGCAGAACCGCGTGTCGCAGGCGCTCGGCCGGCTGCCGACGGAAGTGCGCGCGCTCGGCGTCACGGTCAACAAGCAGAACACAGGCTTCGTGATGGCCGCCGGCGTCTACGCCGAGCATGGCGAGTACGACTCGCTGTTCCTGAGCAACTACATCGACGTCTACGTGAAGGACGCGCTGAAGCGCGTGCCCGGCGTCGCCGACGTCACGATTTTCGGCGAGCGCAAGTACTCGATGCGGCTCTGGCTGGATCCGCTGCGGCTGGCGGCCCGGCAGATTACGGCGGGCGACGTCACGAACGCACTGCGCGAACAGAACGTCCAGGTGGCGGCCGGCGCCCTGGGCCAGGCGCCGTCGCCGCAGGAGCAGATGTACCAGTTGAGCGTGCGCGTCGAGGGGCGCCTGCCCGAAGCGACCGACTTCGACAACATCATCCTCAAGGCGGGCGCGGACGGATCGCTGGTCAGGCTGAAGGACGTCGGCCACGCCGAGCTCGGCGCCGAGACCTACGCCGCGGAGCTGCGGTTCCAGGCGCAGGAGGCGGTCGGCTTCGGCGTCATCCAACTGCCGTCCGCGAATGCGCTCGACGTCTCGCGCAACGTGCGGACCGAGCTCGAACGGCTCGAGAAGAACTTCCCGCCGGGACTCAAGTACAAGATCGCGCTCGACACGACCGAGGTCGTCAGCGACTCGATCCGCGAAGTGCTGAAGACCCTCGCGGAAGCGATCGCCCTCGTCGTCCTCGTGATCTTCGTGTTCTTGCAGACGTGGCGGAGCACGATCATTCCGACAATCACGATCCCGGTCTCGCTGGTCGGCGCCTTCGCCTTCATCAACTTGATGGGCTACTCCATCAACACGCTGACGCTGTTCGGCATCATTCTCGCCACTGGCATCGTCGTCGACGACGCGATCGTCGTGATCGAGAACATCGAGCGGCACATCCAGGAGTACCGCGTCCCGGCGCGGCAGGCGGCGGTGGACGCGATGGGCGAAGTGCTCGGTGCGGTCATCGCAACGGCCCTGGTGCTGATCGCCGTGTTCGTTCCGATCGCGTTCTTCCCCGGCACGACCGGACGGCTCTACGCGCAGTTCGCGATGACGATCGCGTTCGCCGTCGCGCTCTCCGCCTTCAACGCAGTGACCCTCACACCCGCGCTGGCGGCGCTGCTGCTCGATCGCGAGCATCACGGCAAGAACCGCGTGTGGGCGATCTTCGAGCGCGCGATCAACGGTGGCACACATGCCTACGTCGCGTTCCTGAAGCGCGGCATGCGCTCGCGCTGGGCGCTGGTCGGCGTCTTCGTGCTCGCGCTCGGGCTCACCTACTGGGTGACCGCGAAGGTGCCGCGGGCGTTCCTGCCGGAAGAAGACCTGGGCTACTTCCTTACGCAGGTGCAGGCGCCGGCCGGCTCCTCGCTGCAGTACACCATCGGGATCGCGCGCCGCGCCGAGCAGATCTTCGTGCAGGACCCGGACATCCTGACGATGTTCTCGGTCATGGGATTCAGCTTCAGCGGTGCGGCGCCGAACCAGGGGATCATGTTCGTGCGGCTGAAGCCATTCGAGTTGCGCAAGGGGCCGAGCCACTCGGCGTCCGCGGTGATCGGGCGCGTGACGCCGAAGCTCCAGTCGATCCCCGGCGCCATCGTGGCTTCGTTCGCGCCGCCGTCGATCCCCGGGCTCAGCCGGTTCGGCGGATTCGAGTTCCAGGTCCTCGATCAGACCGGAACGGACATCAACACGCTCGCACGCGGCGCCTATGGCGTGATGGGCGCGGCAGCGAAGTCGTCGCTGGTGCGCGGCGTGTTCACGCCGTTCACGGCGAACGATCCGCAGCTGCTCGTGAGCATCGACCGGCAGCGCGCGCTGGCGGCCGGGGTGCCACTGAACGAAGTGACGAGCGCGATGCAGACGTTCCTGGGCTCGTCCTACGTGAACGACTTCCAGTTCAACAACCGCGCGTATCGCGTCTACGTGCAGGCGGACCAGAGATTCCGGTCAAGCCCGCAGGATCTGAAACAGCTCTATGCACGCTCGCGCAACGAACAGATGGTGCCACTTGAAACCCTCGTCACGATCAAGGAGACGACGGCGCCGCAGGTGATCGGGCATTTCAACCTGTTCCGATCGGCGACGCTGAACGGCTCCGCGGCACCCGGTGTCAGCTCGGGCGAGGCTCTCAAGGAGATGGAGCGCATCGCGACGAGCACGCTGCCCGCCGGCATGTCGTACGCGTGGTCGGGCATCTCGCTCGAAGAAACGAAGGCGGGGTCTCAGTCGCTGTATATCTTCGGGCTCGCGCTGCTGCTCGTCTACCTGACGCTCGCCGCGCAGTACGAGAGCCTCGTGCTGCCGTTCATCGTGCTGCTCGGTGTGCCGCTCGCGGTGCTCGGCGCCCTGTCGGCACAATGGATGCGCGGACTCGCCAACGACGTGTATTGCCAGGTCGGACTCGTGATGCTGATCGGACTGTCGGCGAAGAACGCCATCCTGATCGTCGAATTCGCCGAACAGCTGAGGCATCGGGGCCTGTCGATCGTCGAGGCCGCGATCGAGGCGGGTCGCATCCGGCTCCGTCCCATCCTGATGACGTCACTGGCATTCATCCTCGGCGTCCTGCCGCTGGTGTTTGCCACGGGTGCGGGCCAGGAGGCGCGGCATTCTGTCGGCACGGCGGTCGCGGGTGGCATGTTCCTGTCCACGTTTCTGAACACGATCTTCATTCCGGTCCTGTACGTGGTGATCGAGACGTTCCGGGAACGGGTCGCCGGCGCGCCGGCCACGGACGGCGGCGCCAAGGCGTAAACCGCTGAATATTTGACACTTCTCAGAATCCCGTAGTACTCTGGCGGGTCTTTTTGAACGTCGAAACGTAAGGCTGCTATCGGCTCAGGAGAGGGATTGCAATGCAGATCGAGGAACGCGTCGTCGACGGGGTAACGATTCTCGACCTGAAGGGCAAGATGACGCTGGGAGAGGGAGACGAGCTCCTCAAGGACAAGATTAATTCCTTGATCCAGCAGGAAAAGAAGCAGCTGCTTCTGAACCTCGAGGGCGTGCCCTACATCGACTCAGCGGGCCTCGGCGAAATCGTCCGCACTTACACGACCGTCAGCCGCCAGGGGGGCAAGCTCAAGCTGCTGAACCTGACGAAGCGGATTCAGGATCTCCTGGCGATCACGAAGCTCTTGACCGTGTTCGAAACGTACGACACGGAAAAGGAAGCAATCAGCAGCTTCAAGTAAGGCACGACGCAAGCCCGCCACGCGGCTACTCGCGCATGGCGCACAGTACTTTACCCATTACGAAACAGGCGACGAGCGAGCGCTCTACCGCGCTGAGCCTCTTGGTGTCTCTCCGTCCATCGCAGTGGACGAAGAATCTGATCGTCTTCGCCGCCCTGCTCTTCGGCCAGCGCGGCAACGCTCCGGCATTTCTCGACCCGAGCGCAGTCGGTCAGGCCATCGCCGCGTTCGCAATCTTCTGCATCCTGTCCGGCGTCGTGTACCTGATCAACGACGTCGCCGACCGCGAGAAGGATCGGGTGCATCCACTCAAGCGTCGCCGCCCGATCGCCTCCGGCGCGATTGCGCCGGGCATCGCCATCGGCGCGGCACTCGTGCTGACGACAGGCGCCCTCGGCGCTGCGTGGCTGCTCCGTCCGGCCTTCGCGAGTGTCGCAGTCGTTTACGTCGGGCTGCAGGCGCTCTATTCCGGACCCTTGAAGCACGTGGTGATCATCGACGTGCTGACGATCGCGATTGGCTTCGTGCTGCGAGCCGTGGCGGGCGCGGTCGCGATCGACGTGCCGATCAGCCACTGGCTGCTAATCCTGACGATTCTGCTGGCGCTGTTCCTGGCGTTGAGCAAGCGGCGGCACGAGCTGGTCCTCCTCGCGGACGGCGCCACAGGCCACCGGCCGATCCTCGAAGAATACAGTCCATACCTGCTCGACCAGATGATCGCGGTCGTCACCGCGTCCACGCTGGTTTCGTACGTCATCTATACCGTCAGCCCGGAAACCGTGCAGAAGTTCCACACGGATTACCTCGGACTCACGCTCGTATTCCCGCTGTACGGCATCTTCCGATACCTCTATCTCGTTCACCAGAAGGAAGGCGGCGGCAGCCCCTCGGACATGCTGCTCAACGACCGGCCGCTGCTCGCATGCGTCGCGCTGTGGGCCGTGTCGGTCGCCGCCATCATTTACGGAACCAGTCTGCTTAATGGCTAAATCGAAAGTATCGATTCTCAAGACGTCGCCCGCGACGGTGCTGCGCGACTACCACTCGGTGATGAACCTCGCGGGATACCAGGATGTGGTCGCGAAGGACGCCGACACAGCTCTGAAGGTCAACATCTCGTGGCATTTCTTTTTTCCTGGCGCGTCAACGACTCCCTGGCAGCTCGAGGGCGTGATCCGGGGAATGAAGCAGGACGGGTACGATCCGAAGCTCATTCACGCGTGCCACAACCGCACGGTCGTCATCGACGCGCACCTCGGCGAAGCCGAGAACAAGCAGATCAACGTCGTCGAGGCCCACAAGCTCCGGAACATCCACATCTACGAGACGGAAGAGTGGATCAACATCCGCGAGGCAGTCGGGGACCTGACAAAGAAGTTCACCTGCCTGAACGACGTCTACCCGAAGGGCTTCATGATTCCGAAGCGCTTCATCGGCGAAAACATCATCCACCTGCCCACCGTGAAGACGCACGTCTTCACGACGACGACGGGAGCGATGAAGAATGCGTTCGGCGGACTGCTGAATGAGCACCGTCATTGGACGCATCCCGTCATCCACGAGACCCTTGTGGACCTGCTGATGATCCAGCAGAAGATTCACCGGGGCGTTTTTGCGGTGATGGACGGCACGTTCGCGGGGGACGGTCCCGGTCCGCGCTGCATGATGCCGTACACCAAGAACGTGCTGCTCGCGAGCGCCGACCAGGTCGCGATCGACGCGGTGGCGGCGAAGCTGATGGGCTTCGATCCGATGTCGATCAAGTACATCCGGATGGCGCACGATCTCGGACTCGGGTGCGGCGATCCTCGCGAGATCGAAATCGTCGGCGACACGGCCGCGGGCAGCGAGAACTGGCACTTCGTGGGGCCGTTCAAGAAGATGACGTTTGCCTCGCGGATGCAGCACAAGATCTATTGGGGTCCCTTCAAGAAGCCGATCGAATGGTCGCTCAAGACGGTCCTCGCGCCGTGGGCCTACATCGCGAGCGTCGTCTACCACGACAGCTTCTGGTATCCGTTCAACGCGAAGCGCATGATGCGCGACGTGCTCGCGAGCCCCTGGGGCAGGTTGTTCCGCAACTGGGAGTCGGTGACGCCCGATGCGAACGGCTTCCCGCAGGTGGGGGACGAAGACGCAGAAATCAAGCTGACCGGCGGCAAGGCCCTCGTCCGGTCGCTCGGCATCCTGGGCACCTGCATCACGCAGGCGCCTGAATTCCTGACCAGGCGCGCGCGGGAAGCGCGCGGCGGGGATCGCAGGCAGGCCCTGAAAGAGACTACCCATGTCTGATTTTTCGGTCCGGTCCGACAACGTCGACGTCGAGCAGATCATGCGGCAGATCCGGGCGCGCATCCGTGAGAAGCGCGGTGTGGACTACACCGAGGAAGAAATTCGCGAGCTCGCCAACGTGAAGCTCGAGAAGTTCATCGATCCAAAGGGCGTGCGGTCGAACCTGCTCGAGGAGTACCGGCGCGTGAGCACGCCGGAACCGGCCGCGCCGAATTACGCGTTCGGCGAGGACACCCTCTACGAAACACACCGCGCGCCGATTCGCTGGCTGCGATCGCTGCTGCGGCCGTTCCTCAAATTGCTGTTCAACCCGAACCCGCTGATTCAGGCGCTGCACATCCAGTCGGAGCTGAATCAGAAAGCCGCGGAACGGAACGCGCGCCGCGAGCAGCTCGACGCGCTGCACTACGAAGTGATCCACAACCTCGTCGTCGAGCTTACGCGGACGGGCATTGAAGTGAACAGCCTCAAGATGCGGCTCGAGTCGATGGCCAGCCGCCTCGACTTCGACGAGCGCCGCGCGCGCGCGCTCGAGGGAGTCGTCCAGTATCGCCCCGGCGCCGTGCCTCCCCTGCAGCCACCGACCGGTCACGATCAAAGCCGGCGACATGATGGACGACGTGATCAAGGTCCGAGGGACCAGGGGCAGCGTGGTCCGCGACCGCCGCAGGGACCTTCGCCGCAGGGACCGGGGATCCAGGGACCGAGAGACCAGGGGCCCGGCGGTAACGCTCTGGATAATGAGGGCAATGAGCGCCGCGCGCGCCGCCGTCGCCGTCGCGGACGGAGACGGCCGGGCGAAGAACGCGGCGGCGAGTTGCGACCCGCCTTCGCTGGCGGTGAATCAAACGCCAGCTTCGGTGACCAAGGGACGGCCCAGTCTTCGGTCCCCGCGAACGATCAAACGCAAGATCGACCGTCGACCCTCGATACCTCCGCCTCCGCTGAGGCTACGGCGGACAGGCGACCCTCGATGGCCGATAGCAGCGAGGCTCCGGCACAACCCACGCCGTCCGCAGGCGAACCGCCGACGGAATGAAGCTCGCTGTCGTGGTCCAGCGCTACGGCGCGGACGTCAACGGTGGGGCGGAGCTGCACGCGCGCTACATCGCCGAACGGCTCTCCAGGCACGCTTCGGTTGAAGTCGTCACGACATGCGCGCGCGACTACGTGACGTGGAAGAATGAGCTGCCCGCGGGCGTGGAGACGGTGAATGGCGTCACGGTGCGCCGCTTCCCCGTCCGCCGCGAACGCAATCCTGACGATTTCGGACGGCGCTCGCAGCGCGTGTTCGAGCGGACCCACTCTGTCGCCGATGAACTCGGCTGGCTCGAAAGCGAAGGACCGTCGAGTCCGGCGCTCGTCGACTACGTCGAGAAGACAGCAAAGGACGTCGACTTCGTCATCCTTTTCAGCTATCGCTACTACCACTCGTGGCATCTTGCACGGCGCGTTCCCGAGAAGGCCGTGCTGGTGCCGACCGCAGAACGCGACGCGACGATCGGTCTTTCGATCTTTGGTCCCGTGTTCCGCGCGGTGCGCGCGCTCATGTACAACTCGCCGGAAGAGCGCGCGATGATCCAGGCTGCGTCGGGGAACGCATCAGTGCCCGGCGTGGTCGTCGGTGTGGGATCGGACGTGCCCGAGCGCCCGGATCCTGAACGCTTCCGGCGCAAGTTCAAGATGCGGCGCCCGTTCGCGATCTACATCGGCCGCATCGACGAGAACAAGGGATGCGGCGAGCTGTTCTCGCACTTCCAGCGCTACGCGCACGCGTTTCCGCGCGGCATGGATCTCGTCTTAGTCGGCAGCGCGATCATGAGCGTGCCGAAGCATCCGCGGATCCATCACCTCGGGTTCCTCGACGACCGCGACAAGTTCGACGCGCTCGCAGCATCCGACCTGCTGATCATGCCGTCGTATTTCGAGAGTCTGTCGATGGTGGCGCTGGAGGCGTGGGGACTCGGACGGCCCGTCCTTGCCAACGGACGGTGTGACGTGCTCAAGGGGCAATGCATCCGCAGCAACGCGGGGCTGTATTACGAGAACTACGAGGAGTTCGTCGAGGCGCTCTACTCGCTGGAGTCGAACGGTCCGCTCAACGCACGGCTGGGGCGGAATGGCAAAGAGTTCTTCAAGCGCCACTATGCGTGGCCGGTCATCGAGCAGAAGTACCTCGATATGTTCGCGCAGCTCAAAAAGGATCTTCCGCCTGAAGGCGCAAGCTACAAGGGAGAACGTGGCTACACGGGAGAACGTGTAGCTTCCGGCTTTCGCCGGAAGGCGGTCGAACCGTTGCCCGGCTTCTTCGCCCGGCGGAAACGCAATCTTCCGCCGTCTGAAGACATCCTCGCGACGATCCCGAGCGGCGCCGTGGTGGATCTTCCGTACAGGGTGGGAAGGCAGTCGGCTTGACCAAGCGCGTCCACCAGGTTCTCGCGACGCTCGGCTACGGCGATGCGATCGGTCACGAGGTGCTCGGTATTCAACGCGTGCTGCAGGGCGCCGGATACTGTTCGGAGATCTTCGTCGAGACCGCGGATCGACGTCTCGAGCAGCTCACGACGGACTACCGCGACATGGTCGGCGGGATCGCTCCGGACGACGTTCTCATCCACCACTTCTCCATCGGATCGCGCGCGTCCAGGACCGCCTACGCGCTGCCGGGGCACATGGCGCTCGTGTACCACAACATCACCCCGCCCGAGTATTTCCTCGGCGTGCACAAGGATCTGGTGAAGTTGTGCTTTCGCGGACGCCGCGAGCTGACGGCGTACATCTCGCGCTGCGAGCTCGCCCTGGGTGACTCGGAATACAACCGGCAGGAACTCCAGGATCTCGGGTTCTCTGAGACCGGCGTCCTTCCGGTCGTCCCCGACTTCACCCACCTGGATGTGGATCCGAACACGATGATGTCGGAGCCGCTCGACGACGGCTGGACGAACATCATCTTCGTCGGGCGGGTGATTCCGAACAAGAAGTTCGAAGACCTGATCCGCGCGTTTCACGTGTACCGCACGAAGTACAACCCGCGGTCCCGCCTGCTGTTCGTCGGATCGTACAGCGGGTTCGAACGATACCTGGCCATGCTCCACGGACTCGTCGCGCGCCTTGGCACGCCGGACGTGCACTTCCTCGGCCACGTCTCCAACGAAGAGCTCACCGCGCTCTACGACGTCGCGGATCTCTTTCTCTGCGCCAGCGAGCACGAAGGGTTCTGCGTGCCGCTGATCGAAAGCTTCTACAAGCGGGTGCCCGTTCTCGCGTACGCCGCGACCGCCGTGCCGGCCACGATGGACGGCGGCGGCGTGCTGTACGAGACGAAGGACCCCTTCGAAATCGCCAGGCTGATGGCCGCGATTCTCGACGACGCGAATCTGGAGGACCGGATCGTCGCGTCGCAGGATGCCGCGCTCGATCGGCTGCTGCAGAAGGACTTCGCCGGCACGCTGCTGCGCTTCGTCGATCGAATCCGTGGCACCGCCGCGCGCTCCGCGCCCGAAGTGCCCTACGACTTTTGGACGATGTTCGATCAGGCGGAACGACTCGAGGAGCTGCGGCAGTTCAGGCCGGCTGTGTATAGGGCGTTGCCGATGTCCGAGGACCGAGATCCGAGGGCCAAAACACCGGCATCCTCGACTTCAGCTCCATTGTCTTCCGGGCATCGGACCTCGAATCTCGGACATCGATGAAAATCCACCAATGGGTCCCGGCCGCGCATCGCGGTGACGCGATCGGCGACAGCGCGCGAAAGGTGCGCGCGATGTTGCGTGAGATGGGGCACGACTCGGAGCTGTTCGCCCTCACGATCGATGATGATCTCCGCGGTGACGTGCTGCCCTTCGCCGACGCGTCCGCGACCAAGGGTGACGTGACGATCTTTCACTTCGCCTTGCCGTCGCCGATGACTGGCGCCTTCGCGAAGCTGCAGGGAGTGAAGGTCCTGCAGTATCACAACATCACGCCCGCCGCGTTCTTCGCGCCGTACGACGCAGCGCTGTTCCGCCTCGCGGCGCTCGGCCGGCGGGAACTGGCGACACTCGCGGGCTGCGTGGATCTCGCGCTTGGCGACTCGGACTTCAACAGGCAGGAACTGGAAGCGCTGGGCTTTGCCCGGACCGGAGTCATGCCGATCGCGGTCAACACGGAACGGATTACGGACGCGCCGCCCCGGCCCGCGCTCGAGCGCATCCTTCGCGATGGGTTGATCAACATCCTGTTCGTCGGCCGGATCGTGCCGAACAAGAAGATTGAGGATCACATCCGGCTCGCCGAGCTGTACAAGCGCTACGTCGACAGCTACTACCGCTTCATTTTCGTCGGGCGGTACGATGGGTTGCCACGCTATTACTTGCAGATCCGCGCCCTGATCGCGCAATACGAGATGCTTCCGGATCGTTTCTGGTTCACCGGTGCCGTGCCCGACGAAGATCTTGCCGCCTTCTATCGCTGGTCGGACGCGTACGTCTCGCTCAGCGAGCATGAGGGCTTCTGCGTGCCGCTCGTCGAAGCGATGGCGGCCGACGTCCCCGTGGTCGCCTACGCGGCGGGAGCCGTGCCTGAAACCCTGGGCGGCGCCGGCCTGCTGTTCGCGCCGAAGGACCTGGAGGTCGCCGCGGAGCTCCTCGGCAGCGTCGTATACGATCGCAGCGTCCGGGACGGCGTGCTGGAAGGACAGCGCCGGCGGCTGCAGGATTTCGCGCCGCCGCGCATCGAGGCGAAGCTTTGTCAAATACTGGAAACGCTGCTGTGAACGAGCGTGAGCGAGTGAACCACGCGAGCGGCGCGGGGCGAAGGGCCCCCGCAAGCGAACGTGTAGGGGGGTCCGGCGGGGCGAAGCCCCCCGGCCAATAATGAGAATTGCCTTCATCGTCCAACGCTACGGCACAGAGATCCTGGGCGGGTCCGAGTATCACTGCCGCCTGATCGCCGAGCGCCTCGCCCCGAAACACCAGGTCGAGGTCCTCACGACGTGCGCGCAGGACTACATCACCTGGAAGAACGAATACGCCGAGGGGACGGATCGCATCCGCGGTGTGAGCGTGCGCCGGTTCGCCAACGCGAAAACGCGTGATATCGACGCGTTCAACCGTTACTCGGAATGGATCTTTACGTCCGCGCACACGCGCGACGACGAAATCGAATGGCTGCGCCAGCAGGGGCCATGGTGTCCGGCACTGCAGGAATACCTGGAACGCAACCACCATCAGTACGACGTTCTGATCTTCTTCACCTACCTTTACGCGCCGACCGTGCTGGGCGTGCGCGTGGCGCCGCACAAATCGATCCTGGTGCCGACGGCGCACGACGAGCCGGCCATCCGGCTCGAGATCTACAAGGAGATGTTCAGCGCACCGGCGGGGATCGCGTACAACACGGACGTCGAGCGGCGGTTTCTCACGACGCACTTCTCGATACGCGCCGTCGAGGAAGAGACAGTTGGCTGCGGCGTCGATCTCTCGAACGCGCAGGTTTACCAGCACGACAAGTCCGAGGAAGAACTCAAGGACGATCAGGAGCCGATGGAGCCCGTCCCGGATGACGAGCGTCCACCGAGCTGGCGCCCGCACCTCGCCGGAAGAGGCGTGCTGTTCAAGCGCCGTCACCGCCTGCACGGCCCGCTCGCGCTATACGGCGGCCGCATCGACGCCGGCAAAGGCTGCGAAGAGCTGATCGAGTACTTCAGCAGCTACGTCCAGGACGGCGGTGACGCCTCGCTCGTGCTGATGGGCGTGAAGCTGATGCCGCTGCCCGAGGAGCCGTTCATCCATTTCGCCGGGCGGCTCCCCGATAACGAGCGGCTGCAGGCCCTCGAGGCTGCGACCGTCGTCGTCGTGCCATCCCCGTACGAGAGCCTGTCGCTGCTCGCGCTCGAGGCGTTCGCCGTGGGCACGCCAGTGCTCGCGAACGCGCGCAGCGAGGTTCTGGTGGATCACTGTCAGAAGAGCAACGCGGGCCTGTATTACGCCGACCGCGACGAGTTCGTCGAAGCGATGAAACTTCTCGTTGCCGATCATCGTCTGCGCGCGGCGATGGGCCGCAACGGCCGCGCATACGTGCGGAAGAACTACCGGTGGGACGTGATCATCGCTAAGTATGAGCGGATGTTCACAAAGCTGCGCGGGCGGTAGCGGCCGGTGCCGCAGTCCACGCAGCAGCTTCCGCCGCGTATGTGACTTATGAGGTGTTCCGCAGAGGAGTTGTTATTTCTCGAAACTACGGACCGCCATATTGCCCTCGTCCATCCGAATCATATGCCCCCTCGTGCCATCGCCTGTGACATAAACGTCCCAATGGATCTGTATGTCCGGATTGAGGTCCCAATCGACGTCAGATCATAGCGGGTCGCCGCGGCCCGCTCAGGCCTCGCCAGCTGCAAGCGCGTGAGGCGGGTTAATTACCGCGCGCTCCCAAGCCACGAAGCAACCCCACCGAGAGGTGGGCAACGAGTATCCGTGTTATCAGCGGGGGTTTCCTCCGCGTGAAACGCACCCACGCGCATCAACTCGCCGCTTTCTTCACGAGCGCAACGATCCTTGCCTCTTCAGTGGCAGTCAACTCCTTCAACGCGAAGGCGACCGGCCACATGGCGACTTCGTCGAGGTTCGCCTTGTCGCTGAAGCCGAACGTCGCGTACCTCGTGTTGAACTTTTTCGCGCTTTGGAAGAAGCAGACGACGTTGCCGTCCTTGGCATACGCGGGCATCCCATACCAGGTTTTCGGCGAGAGGGCTGGCGCGCTGGCTTTGATGATCGCATGGAGCCGCGTGGCCATGGCGCGATCCGGTTCGGGCATCGCGGCGATCTTCGCAAGCACATCGCTTTCCCCGTCCGCGCTGTTCTTCTTCGCGCGCGGGCCGCGCCGCGCTTCCGCCTTCAGCTCTTGGGCGCGCTCCTTCATCGCGGCTCGTTCTTCGTCCGTGAATCCCTTGGACTTCCTGTCGATCGTGGTGATGGTCTTGGCGGACTTCTGAGTGTTCTTTTTTGGGTTCATAGAACTGACACTGAATAATGCCGTGCGCGCGTCGGGCAATTTCGACGGTCTCCGCAAATTTCGACAGGTCATTGCCGAGGAGGACGATGTCGGCGCTCTCGCGGGCGACGTCAGTTCCGGATCCCATCGCCACGCCCACAGCCGCCTCGACCAACGCCGGCGCGTCATTCACGTCGTCGCCGACCGCGGCGACTGACGATATCGGCGCGCAGCAGGATGATGTACTGTCACAGCGATTACTCGGACTGACTCCTAGCCTTGTGGATCTCCGTCAGCGTGGCGGCCAGTGTGGACCGTCAGTGTAGGCCAGCTTCGCGTACCAGTCATCGCGTCCCTGCGGCGTGAGATCGAGCATGTTGTAGACCGGCGTCAGCAAGTCGATGCCGCGCTGCTTGACATCATCCGCCATCCATGGGTGTGCGGAATACGAATGCCGCAGCGTGCGGTCGCGGTCTTGAGTGAAGACCGAAATGGTTGAATCCTGCGTGCCTTCCGCGTCCTCGCTTCGAAGATCGTACTTGAACGTGCTGTCGCCGCAACTGAGCAACCGCAGATTGCGCCATCCACGATTGCGGGCGTGCTGTCGCAGCATGGGCGGATCCGCGGCGGCGGCGATCGCGAAGTCGACGTTCTGTGCGATATGGTGGCCGACGCCGTTGTAGCCGTCGATCCACATCGTGCACATCGGGCAGGGATTGGTCTGCCGCTTTCCATACATCAGGTGATAGATCACGACTGACCGGTTCGGACCGGTGAATAGGTCACTCAGGCGGACCATCGTGATCGGCGCGTCGCCAGCGTCGAGATTCGCCGGGCCTTCCTGGAATGCATAGTCCTGGACGACCGTTCCCGGAGGAAGACGGCGGCGCATCGCGGCGACCCGTTCTCTTTGTCGCATCAACTCGATCTCCGCGAGGCGGAGCTCTTCGCGTCGGGCGACGTACTCGGCTGATTCATTCGTCAGCCGGGTCAGTTGCAGCGTACCGTTGATAGTCTCGAGTGCCATGGCCCAATATGCTCCGTGGCGGCAGCGGCGTTCAAGCTGTGCGATTGCGATCTTGGTGAGTGCCAACCCATCATTCAGACGCCCACTGGAAAATTCTCGAAGGGCCACCGCCCGCCGCGCCGGCGCCGTCGTCCATTCCGGTCCGTCCGCGCTGACGACGGTGATCGTCCGCGGCCGTCCGAACGCGCAGCAGGTTGCCGGCCGCGACGGTGGATTGAAACTGATGGAGATCAGGCGCCTTCGGCAAAAGGGGCGGTTGCCGTGCTGGCCGAACGGCAGTTCTGGCGTCTCGCAGCCCGGCGATCCTGAGCGCCCAAAGATCCCCGCACGGCTGACATTTGCACTAGAATCGGGCTCCTGACTCCATGGGTATGACCCCTGATCGCTGGGAGCGCGTCAAGAACCTGTACGACGCGGCGCGCGCGTGCCCGCCCGCCCAGCGCGCCGATTTTCTGGCCAAGGCCTCCGCCGGCGACGAGGAGCTGCGCCGCGACGTCCAGCGCCTGCTCGATCAGCCCGTCGCCACCGCGGACTTCGTGGAATTCGTCGGCGGTCCAGCCACCGGCGATAGCGCGAGCCACAACCTCGCGGGCCAGCGACTTGGCAGTTTCCAGGTCCAGGCGCTCCTCGGCCGCGGCGGCATGGGCGAGGTGTACCGCGCCCACGACAGCAAACTTGGACGCGACGTAGCGATCAAGGTGTTGCCGCGCGCGCTCATCGCCGATGCCGGCCGGCTCGCAAGCCTGGAGCGCGAAGCGCGCGTGGTCGCGTCGCTGAATCATCCGAACATCGCCGCAATCCATGGCATCGAAGAAGGCGGCGGCGTTCGAGGATTGGTGCTCGAGCTCGTCGAGGGAGAAACCCTTGCGGAAAAGCTGGCTCAATCAGCGGGCGCGGCGCGGTCCGGGCTGCGTCTGCCGGAAATCCTCGGCTACGCGCGCCAGATCGCCGATGCGCTCGAGGCCGCGCACGAGAAGGGTATTACTCACCGGGACCTGAAACCCGCCAACATCAAGATCACGCCTGACGGCGTTGTGAAGCTGCTGGATTTCGGGATCGCGAAGGTCGTCGCCGGAGACGGCCCGGGCCTCGACCTCACGGCGACGGCGACGCATGCCGGCCTGATTATCGGGACCGCTGGCTACATGAGCCCCGAGCAGGCGCGCGGAAGGCCCGTCGACAAGCGCACGGACATCTGGGCCTTTGGCTGCGTGCTCTACGAGATGCTCTCCGGCAGGATGGCTTTCCAGGGGGACACGCTGTCCGACACGATCGCGGCGATTCTCGAGCGGGATCCCGACTGGTCGACCCTGCCGGCCGAGACACCGCGCGCACTTCGTCGCCTGCTGCAGCGATGTCTCGAGAAGGATCCCAGGCAGCGCCTCAGGGACATCGGCGACGCGCGCGTCGAGATCGAGCAAATCATCAGCGCGCCCAACGCGGACGTCGATGCAGGCGTCGCGGTGCAACACGCACGAACCTGGCGGCGGCGCACCCAGTTCGCCATCGCGGCGGCGGCTCTCCTCGCCGTGTCATCTGGCGGCCTGATCTGGTTTGCGCTGACGCGAGACAACGCGGGCCCTGGCGGCAGTCGCGTATCGCGGTTCACGATCGACCTGCCAAAGAACTCCGTCATCGTCCCGACGTTCAATGCGAACGTCGCGCTCTCACCAGACGGAACCCATCTCGCCTACACGCCGCTGCCCGGCCCTGTCCTGATTCGTCGATTGGACAACCTCGACAGCCAGCCGCTCGAAGGCTCCGCCACGCCGGGGTTTCGCAGCGCGCCGATCTTCTCACCCGACGGCTCGTCCCTCGCCTACGTCGATGGCAACGCCCCCTATTCGTGGAAGCGCCCGTTCCAGAAAGTCGCGCTGGCCGGCGGGCCCGCGTTGAAGCTGGCCGAGTACGACATGTTCCACCGCGGCGACTGGAGCGACGATGGATGGTTGTACTGGACGGCGCACTACCCGGGGGGCATCGTCCGCATTCGGGACTCCGGCGGGGAGGTCGAGACCGTCACGAAGCTGAATGTCGCCGGTGGTGAGCGGAGCCATCGCTTCGCCAGCCTGCTGCCCGGCGGGGACGGCTTGATTTACACCGTCGGCTTCGAGGGAATCAGCAACTACGATGATGGCCGCATCGATCTGTGGGATCTGAAAACCGGCACGAGCAAGACCCTCATCGAAAAGGCAATGTCGGCCACCTATTCGTCGTCCGGGCACATCGTCTTCGCGAGAGCCGGGAAGCTGATGGCCGTTCCCTTCGATGTGCGACGACGAGAGGTGACCGGAGCCGCGTTCGAGGTGCAGGACGGCGTCATGATGAGCCGGAACACCGGCGCCGCCGACTACTCGCTCTCGAAGCGAGGAGACCTCGCGTACGTGCCTGGTGGCGCTGAGGGTGGACGCAGAACGCTCGTCTGGGTCGATCGATCCGGCAAGACGGAACCGCTCCCGCTGGCGCCCGCGTCGTACCTGTATCCGCGGATTTCACCCGATGGGCGTACGCTGGCAGTGGAGATCGAGGGGCCGAATCACGACTTCTACTTGTACGATTTCGAGCGGACGGTACTGAGCAAGATCACGACCGACGGCCTGAGTCACGACCCCGTTTGGTCGCCCGACGGCGCACGACTGGCGTTCCGGTCGTGGCAGGCAGGCGGCATGACCATGTGGTGGATGCGAACCGATCGAAGCGGAAGCCCGCAGCGGCTCGATCCGTCCGGGACTCGTCAAAGCCCGGTCTCGTTTTCGCCTGACGGAAAATTTCTGGCTTTCGATCAAAAGGATCCCGAGACGCGTGAGGACGCCTGGGTTCTCCCCCTGGATGGAGGCAAGCCGCAACGGGTCGCTCAGACCAAGTTCGGCGAGGGATCGATGAAGTTCTCGCCTGACGGGCGCTGGGTTGCGTACTCGTCGAATGAATCCGGCAGACCCGAGATCTACGTGCAGGCGTTTCCGGGACCAGGGATGAAGCTGCAGATTTCGAACGGCGGCGGGACCGACCCGGTGTGGCGCCGCTCTGGCGGCGAGCTGTATTACCGCGCCGAGAGCAAGATGATGGTGGTGTCCGTCACCACGTCGCCGCAATTCAAAGCCTCGGCCCCGAAACAGCTCTGGGAAGGGGCCTATTCGCAGGGAACCGGTTCTTCCTGCGGCATGCCGGGTGTCAGTTCGTCGAACTACGACGTCAGCGCCGACGGCCAGCGGTTCCTGATGGTGCGTGACGACGACGAGTCGGCGGTGGCCACGAAAATTGTCGTCGTCCTCAACTGGGTGCAGCAGTTGAAAGCCAAAGAGCGAGAGGCCGCGACGGCCAGGAAGTGAGGACGCCACAGTCTTAACTGGACGGCCAGGACAATTCCGCCCGCAGCCACGCCTTTGCAATCGTCCACTCGCGTACCACCGTCGCCTCTGAAACGCCGACCACCTCCGCGACTTCCTCAATCGTGAGGCCGCCAAAGTAACGCAGCTCGACGATCCGTTCCTGCTGCGGATCGAATGCCGCAAGGCGCTCGAGCGCCTCATGAAGCGCCAGGACGTCGATCGCGTCAGATCCATCTACGGCCAGTTCGTCGCCGACGAGCGTCACGCGCTCCCATCCTCCGCCGCGCTTCTCGGCGCGACGCAGCCTCGCCTGGTCGACGAGAATGCGCCGCATCATCCAGGCGGCAACTCCGAAGAAATGGGCGCGGTTCTTCCACTTCACCTGCCGCTGATCGATCAGCCGCACGTACGCTTCGTGAACGAGTGCCGTTGGCTGCAGCGCATGGCCTGCCGGTTCGCGCCGCATGTAACCGGCTGCGATGCGGCGAAGGTCTTCATAAACGAGAGGTACGAGGCTCTCGAGAGCCTCGTGACGTCCTTCGCCCCAGGCAATCAAGAGCTGCGTGATCGGGGTTCCTGCTCCTTTGCCTTCCATGGAGTGCCTTGAGAATAGGCCACCTGTCAGTCACTTCTCAAGC
Organism: Vicinamibacterales bacterium; assembly: GCA_035637115.1. GTDB lineage: Bacteria > Acidobacteriota > Vicinamibacteria > Vicinamibacterales > 2-12-FULL-66-21 > JAICSD01. Next base: position 1,291 of record DASPXV010000231.1, on the reverse strand, counting down.
CCGGCATCCCGCTCTCGAAAGGCCCGCCGTGAGGTGATTTCCGCGCCGTCTACGCGTTACTTGATGAGGAGAACACTCCAATAACCAACGGTAACGGACGCGGATTGCGGAGGCCTGAAATGAGACGCACAGTTCGACACATCGTTCTCGCCACGCTGGTGGCGAGCTCCTACATGTTCGTCGCCGCGGCCGTCACGACAGGTGCCGAGCCGCGATACTCGTATGTTGCCGTCGATTACCCCAGCGCGGTTGCCACGAGTCTGTCGGGCATCAACGCACGTGGGGACATCGTCGGCAACTACGTCGACAGCAACGGGATGTTTCATGGATTTGTCTTGCGGGATGGCGCGTTCGCGACGATCGATGTACCGGGCGCGGCGGGGACCGATGCGCGTGGCATCAACCCGGTGGGAAACATCGTCGGCGGATACTGGCTGCCCGGCGAGCCGGCAGTCAACATCCATGGGTATCTGCTTCGCCGCGACGGCACGCTCGAATACATCGATTATCCCGGGCAGACCAATACCATCCCGCAGAGGCTCCTGCCGGATGGCACCATCCTCGGCTGTTATCACGGCAGCGACATGATGATGTCCATGTTCGGCATGTGGATGCGCGGCGAGATCACGGACTCGATCGCGCAGTCCGCCTCGATGCACAACGGTGCAACGCCGGACCTCAGCATCATCGCAGGGCTCTATACAGACCTCACCGAGCCCGCGCCTCGCGCGGCGTGGGGATATGTCATCGAAAACGGAGTCTTCACACGATTCCGCGTGCCTGGCAGCAACCTTACGGCGGTGTGGGACGTGGGACCTGAGGGAGCGCTCGTGGGTGTGTACAGGAACAGCGCCGGGACCCACGGATTCCTGCTGGAGGACGGGGAGTACACCTCCATCGATTACCCGGCGGCCACGCTCACACGTGCGTTCGGCATCAACGCCGCCGGCGACATCGTCGGCACTTACGTCAAGGACGGGCTCGCGCGCGGCTATCTCGCGAGCCGCACCGGCAGGTCCCTCAGGTAAGTTCCGCTAATTCCGCGCCGGGGAACACCCGGCGCGGCGCAGCCCCGGCGTCCCGCTGCGCCAAAGCGCTGAGACATCACTGCCGGGCGATCAGGGAGGCGCCCCCTGCCGCGAATGACACCGCCGCGAAGTGATGCAGCGGCAGCAGCCCGTCAGCGTTGGCATCGGTGCGCTCGACGAGGTACGCGTCGACATTCTTCACCGTCGCGGCGCCCACGCGCACGCGGGGAATCGTCGACACGGCATCCTGCGGCCGCGTCGCG
>DASPXV010000230.1:0-6565 GCA_035637115.1 Vicinamibacterales bacterium | reverse complement strand
TTGCAGGCTCCGGACGGCGCGCGACGGGGATCGATTCACGCTTCGGAGGCGCCGCGGGTGCGGGCGCGGATGCGCTGGGTGGCGCGATCCCCGCGAAGGGATCGGCTCCACCAGTAGTACTGGTGGAGGCGAACGCGGCGTCGAGCTGATCGAAGTACGCCTCGAGCGGATCGGGTGATGATGCCGAGCCCTGCGCGGGCCGCATGTCGAAATCCTTCGGCGCCTGCCGGACCGGCCCCTGCGCGGCAGGCGCAGCGCTCCACATGCCCGACGGCTGCCGCCCGGCAAGCAGGTCCTTGACACGGCTGATCACGAGTTGCGGCTCGAACGGCTTCACGAGGACGCCGTCGCAGCCGACGGATCGCGCGCGTCCTTCGTCAACCGGCTCGAACGCGCCCGTCAGCAGCACGACGGGGATGTGCGCGGTCGCGGGGTTGCCTTTGACGAACGCAGCGACCTCGTAGCCGTTACGCTCCGGCATCCCGACGTCCGCAAGAATGATGTCGGGGCGATCGCGCTGCACGCTATCGATCGCTTCCTGTCCGTTCCCGACGGCGACGACGTGCACGTCCTCATCCGCGAACGTCAACTCGATGACGCGCTGGATCGTGACGCTGTCGTCCGCAAGCAGGAGCTTGTGCGGCATGGCTCCATGATACCTTGAGCGGGCATCCACGCATGATTCCGCCGCGCCTGAGGACCCGTGCGTTCTGGGTCACGCTCGTCGACGTCGCCGTCATCCTCTTCGCCTCTTCGGCCCTCGTGGTCGTGCTCGGCGGACGCACGCGCATCGACGTCGACGGCGTTCGCGTGTCCATTCGCGGCGCCACGAATCTCTTCCTGCTTGCCGCCGCGTTCGGCGTCTTCCGTCTCGCGATTGGACGGCGCCTCGGACCGCTTCCTGCCGTCCGGCCTGGCGATTTCAGCCGGTTCGAAGAGGAGCGGCTGCGTCTGGCGCGAACGGATCCGGCCTCGCGCGAGGTGTGGATCTGTGCCGGGCTCACGCTCGCGGGATCGCTGATCTGGATCGCGCCGCACCTGTGGCATATTCGCGCGGTTCCGGACCCGGGCGATCCGCTGTATTCGGCCTGGAGCATCGCGCGGCTGATCCATCAGCTCACGACCGACCCGCGGCATCTCTTCGACGGCAACATCTTTTTCCCGCTGCCGCGGACGCTCACGTATTCCGACATGCGCTTTCTCGAGGCGTTCGTCGGCGCGCCGTTCCTGATCGCCGGCGTCGACCCGCTCATCGTCGCGAACGCGCTGATGCTGGTCGCCTTTCCTGCGTGTGGCCTCGCGACCTTCTATGCGGCGTGGCGATTGACCGGCGATCCCCGCGCAGCGCTTGTGGCGGGCATGCTGGGCGCCTGGCATCCATTTCACGCGGAACACTACAGTCACTTGGAGCTGAACTGGGTGATGTTCGTGCCGCTGGCGACGATCGCCGGGCTGCGGCTCATCGCGGCTCCGAGCCGTCGCCGCGGATTCATCTTCGGACTCGCGGTTGCCGGGCAGTGGCTCGCGTCGATGTACATCGGCGTGATGCTGATGTCGTTTCTCGTACCGTTGCTGGCGGTCGCCGCGATCGCCTGGCGCCTCCGGCCGACGCGCGGGCTTCTCGCGGCGGCGCTCGCCGCGGGAGTCGTCCTCGCGCCGGCGCTCGCGATGCTCGGCTATCCATACATGAGGGGCCGCGAGGCGCATGGCGAGCGCGGCCTGCAGGAAGTGCAGGACGGGAGCGCGGTACCGACCGACTACGGGGCGACGCACATCCGGCTGACCACGTACAGCTGGCACACCCGACGCGGCAACCACGGGGAGCGTGAGATCTTTCCTGGAACCTCGATCCTGGCGCTCGGCGCGATCGGGATGATTCCGCCGCTCACGGGCGCGTCGATCGCGGCGATCGTCGCCGGCGCGGCCGCATTCGACTGGTCTCTCGGGCTGAACGGGCTCACCTACGACGACCTGAACAAACGTTTGCTCGTCTACCGCGGCATGCGAGTCCCCGCCCGCTTCAGCGTCATCCTCGGCTCCGCGCTTGCGTTGCTCGGAGCGATCGGGGCGCGACGGTTAATCCGGCTGGGCCGATCGCCGCGCACACAGGCCGCGATCTGCGGCGTGCTCGCCGCCGGCGTTCTGTTCGATTTGCGTTTCGACCCGCGGCTGCGGTCCTACTTTCCGACGATGCCGGCGATCTACGACCGCGTCACGCCCGACATGGTTCTGGCGGAACTGCCGCGGGACAATCACGATATCGACTACATGTATTTCTCGACCCGCCACTGGGCGCATCTGATCGGCGGGTACAGCGGCTACATCCCGATCGCCAGCGACGTGCGGTACGGGTTCCAGCACTTCCCGGAGCCGGACGCTCTGGCACGCCTGCATGCGTTCGGCGCGACGCACGTGACGTACAACTGTGCGTTCGAATCGCGGCCGTGGCGCTGCGACGCGGCGTTGAAGGCGCTGGCGGAGAATCCGACGCTGGAGCTGGTGGCCGGAGAACGATGGCAGAACGCGCAGGTCGCGCTCTATAAGTTCAAATAGCTTCGGCGCGCGGGCGCGACGCACCTCACCACCTCACGTACAACTGCGCGCTCGAAGAACGCCCGTGGCGCTGCGCGACGGCGCTGGAGATGCTCGACGTACAGCCGCCCTCGAACGGATGGCGAGCGGACTCTGGCAGGGAAAGGAAACGAGCCTCTACAGGATCAGGTAGTTCAGACCGCTTCCGCGCGTTTGCGGACGTTCTGGTTGATGAAGTCAATGATCTGCTGCATCGGGCTGCCTGGCAGGAAGATGCCTTTCACCCCCATCGCCTGCAGCTTCGGGATATCCACGTCGGGAATGATTCCCCCAACGACGACGAGCACGTCGTCCAGTCCCTTTTCCTTCAGCAGCTCCATCACGCGCGGACAGGCGTGCATGTGCGCGCCCGAAAGGATCGACATGCCGATCACGTCGGCGTCTTCCTGCAGCGCGGCGCCGACGATCTGTTCGGGGGTCTGGCGCAGCCCGGTGTAGATGACTTCCATGCCGGCGTCGCGCAGCGCGCGCGCGATGACTTTCGCGCCGCGATCGTGCCCGTCGAGCCCGGGCTTCGCGATAACCACCCTGATCTTCGTCATATCTATTTGTGCTTCCGCCTGAAGGCGGAAGCGACAGCGCTCTCACCCACCAGCTGTGTAGCTTCCGCCTTTAGGCGGAAGTCTAGATCGAGGGAACTTCCTCGTACTCTCCCCATACGTCTCGGAGCGCGTCGCACATTTCGCCGACGGTGGCATACGCGCGAACGCAATCCATCAGCGGATACATCGTGTTGCCCCGGCCGCGCGCGATGTCGCGCAGCGCGTCGAGCGAGCGGCGGACCTTGTCGTTGTCGCGCGTCGTCTTCAGCTCCTCCAAGTGCGCGAGCTGGCGTTCGGCGGTGGTCTCGTCGATATAGAGGGTCCGGATCTGCGTCTCGTCTTCCTGCACGAAGTCGTTGACGCCGACGATGATCTTGTCGCGCATCTCGACCGACTGCTGGAAGCGATAGGACGCCTCGGCGATTTCCTTCTGCGGGAAGCCCTGCTCGATCGCTTCGACCATGCCGCCCATGCGGTCGATGATGTCGAAGTAGTTCTTCGCGTCGCGCTCCATGTCGAGGGTGAGGCGCTCGAGGAAGTAGGAGCCGCCAAGCGGGTCCACCACATTCGTGACGCCGCTTTCGTGCGCGATGATCTGCTGCGTGCGGAGCGCGAGTGTCGCCGCTTCCGCCGTAGGCAGCGCGAGCGCCTCGTCGAGCGAGTTCGTGTGCAGCGAGTTCGTGCCGCCGAGCACCGCGGCCAGCGCCTGGAGCGCGGTCCGGACCACGTTGTTGTAGGGCTGCTGCGCCGTGAGCGATACGCCCGCGGTCTGCGTATGGAAACGCAGCTTCCACGAGCGCTCGCTCTTCGCCTTGAACCGATCGCGCATCACTTCCGCCCAGATCTTGCGGGCGGCGCGGAACTTCGCGATCTCCTCGAAGAAGTCGCTGTGCGAGTTGAAGAAGAACGAGATCTGCGGCGCGAACGCGTCGACGTCGAGGCCCGCGTCGATCCCGTACTGCACGTACTCGATGCCGTCGCGCAGCGTGAACGCCAGCTCCTGTGCCGCCGTCGATCCCGCTTCGCGGATGTGATAGCCGCTCACTGAAATCGTGTTCCACCTGGGAACTTCCTTCGGGCAGAACGCGAAGATGTCGGTGATCAGCCGCATCGATTCGCGCGGCGGAAAGATGTACTCCTTCTGCGCGATGAACTCTTTGAGGATGTCGTTCTGGATCGTCCCGGAGAGCTTCTTCCAGTCCGCGCCCTGCTTCTCCGCAACCGCGAGATACATCGCGAAAATCATCGGCGCCGGCGAGTTGATCGTCATCGACGTCGTGATGTCGCCGAGCGCGATGCCGTCGAACAGCCGCTCCATGTCGGCGAGCGACACGATGCTGACGCCGCACTTCCCCACTTCTCCGAGTGACAGCTCGTGGTCCGGATCGCGTCCCATCAGCGTCGGCAGATCGAACGCGACGCTCAGGCCGCCCCCGCCCGCCTTGAGGAGCTCCTTGAAGCGCTGGTTCGTCTCCTCCGGCGTTCCGAAGCCCGCGAACTGCCGCATCGTCCAGAGTCGGCCGCGGTAGCCGGTGGGGTGAATGCCCCGCGTGTAAGGAAACTCGCCAGGCTCCGGCAGCTCGCGGTTTGGAACATCGGCTGCCGTGTAGAGACGCTCGATCGGCCTGCCGGAGATCGTCGTGAACGGGATATCCCGCTCGGACGATTTCTTCGCCGCCGGGTCCGCCGTCACGCTCTTCATACCTCGTGATTATAGCCGCACTGCGCGGAATCGAATTTGCTGCGGCGGTCGCCGCGCCTTCCGGTAGCGCGCGCGTGAACCTGCGCGTCTGTCGGTAAACGCTGCGCATCCAGGTCTGCGAGGACGGCGTCGCGATCGATCAGATCGTCCTCTCCGCGGTGAAGTACAAAACGTCCGCGCCGGGCGCGGCGAAGAACGAGGCCACCATTCTTCCCAGGACTCTCCAGCCTTGACGCAGGCGGAAAAACCGCAGTACCGTGATCCGTTTGCTATGGCCGGCCGGGACCGTTCCGGCCGGACCTTCACTGCGGGAGTCACATGGAAGCAACGGGCAGCAGCATTTTTGACGCGATGCTCCAGGAGTTCGATGGAGCCGCGCGCCTGCTCGGCCTCGACCCGGGCATCTGGAAAGTCCTCACGCATCCGAAGCGGCAGATCATCGTGTCGTGTCCGATCCAGATGGATAACGGGGAGATCGAAGTCTTCACCGGCTATCGCGTGCAATACAACATCACCCTCGGTCCCGCAAAGGGGGGCATCCGCTATCACCCCGGAGTGACGCTCGACGAGATCACCGCGCTTGCCGCCTGGATGACGTGGAAGTGCGCCGTCGCCCACGTGCCGTTCGGCGGCGGCAAGGGAGGCATCATCGTCGATCCCAACCGCCTGTCTCGCCGCGAGCTCGAAGCGCTCACGCGGCGCTACGTCGCGGAGATCGTGGACGCGATCGGGCCGGAGAAAGATGTCCCCGCTCCCGACGTCAACACGAACGACCAGATCATGGCGTGGATCATGGACACCTACAGCATGCACGTCGGCCACACCGCGACGGCAGTGGTCACCGGCAAGCCGATCGAAATGGGCGGATCGCTCGGACGCCGCGAGGCCACAGGCCGCGGCGTGATGATCGTCACGCGCGAGGCAGCCAAGCATCTCGGCCTCCAGATCCAGGGCGCTACGGTGGCGGTGCAGGGATTCGGGAATGTAGGCTCAGTGTCCGCCGACCTGCTCCAGAAGCTCGGCGCGAAGATCGTCGCCGTGACGGACTGGAAAGGGGGCGTCTACAACGACAAGGGACTCGACATCACGAAGATGCTCGACTACGCCAAGCAGCATCGAACGATCGATGGTTTCCCCGGCGCCGAACCGCTGGAGAACACCAAGCTCTTCACCCTTCCGGTCGACGTCCTCATTCCCGCAGCCCTCGAAAACCAGATCACGATGGAGAACGCGCCGTCGATCCGAGCGAAGATCATCGCCGAGGGGGCGAATGGACCGACAACGCCGGACGCGCACAAACACCTGCACGAGCGCGGAGTGTTCGTGATCCCCGACATCCTGGCGAACGCCGGAGGCGTCACGACCTCGTACTTCGAGTGGGTCCAGGACCGCTACGGGTACTTCTGGGAAGAGCAAGAGGTCAACCGGCGCCTCGAGTCGAAGATGTGCGAGGCGTTCGAGGACGTGCTGAAGACGTCGCTCCGTTACAAGACCGATCTCCGTACCGCCGCCTACATCGTGGCCATCGCCCGGGTCGCGACCGTGACGAAAATGCGCGGAATGTATGCGTAGCTTTGACGTCTGTCGCAGGGGCTGACGCGTGCCGGGCAGAGACCCTGCCCGACATGGATCGCCCTGCCCGACAAGGATCGCCCTGCCCGACAAGGATCGCCCTGCCCGACAAGCATCGCCCCTGCCCGACAAGCATCGCCCCTGCCCGACAAGCATC
>DASPXV010000229.1:0-31141 GCA_035637115.1 Vicinamibacterales bacterium | reverse complement strand
GCGCGATCGCCTCGAGCGCGGCATCCTGGCCGGCGTCTCCGGCACCATCGTCAATGGCGCGAACGATCCGCGTGTGCCGAACACGACGAACATCAGCTTCGACGGGATCGAGGCGGAGTCGCTGCTGATCGCACTCGATCTCGAGGGCTTTGCCGTGTCGACGGGATCCGCCTGTTCGTCCGGAACGCTCGAGCCGTCACACGTGCTTCGCGCGATGGGATTGCCCTCGCATCGCACACAGAACTCAATCCGCTTCAGCCTTGGAGCCGGCAACACTGAGGAGCAGGTCGACGCGCTCCTCGCCAAGCTCCCTGCGGTCGTTGGCAAGCTGCGAACGCTGGTGCGGCGATGAGGATCGTTGTCGCAATGTCGGGCGGCGTCGATTCATCCGTCGCCGCCGCTCTCCTCGCGCGCGAGGGGCACGACGTCGTCGGACTCTCGATGCAATTGTATGACCAGCAGCAGGGAGAGATCACGTTCGGCAGCTGCTGCACGCTCGACGACTTGTACGACGCGCGGCGCGTGGCGGCCAGCATCGGCATCCCGCATTACATCGTGAACTTCGAGCGGAAGTTCGAGGAGCACGTCGTCTCGGATTTCGTGCGCGAGTACGCGGCCGGACGGACGCCGATCCCGTGCGTCCACTGCAACGGCGACCTGAAGTTCGCCTCGCTCGTCGAGCGGGCGGAGGCGTTCGAGGCGGAGGCGGTCGCGACGGGCCACTACGCCCAGGTCGATCTCGACGAAGAGACGCGCCGTTACCGGCTGAAGCGCGGCGTCGATCCGCAGAAGGACCAGTCGTATTTCCTGTTCACGCTCACACAGGCGCAGCTCGCCCGGGCGCGATTCCCCGTCGGCGCGCTCGACAAGCCCGCGGTCCGCGAAGAGGCGCGCCGGCTGGGACTGCGTGTCGCGGAGAAGAAGGACAGCCAGGAGATCTGTTTCGTCGCGGCCGGGGAGCATGCCGGGTTCGTCGGCAAGCGGGCCCAGATCCCTGGCGGGGTCATCCAGGATCGCGAGGGACACGTCCTCGGCCGGCATGAGGGAGTCCACCGCTTCACGATCGGCCAGCGCAAGGGGCTCGGCCTCTCCGCGGGCGTGCCGCTCTACGTCGTCGGCATCGATGCGGACACCGCGTCAGTCACCGTCGGCTCCCGCGAGGATCTGGAGCGCACCGAGCTGACCGCGTCGCGTGTGAACTGGATGAGCGGCGATGTCCCCGCCGCTCCGATCCGCGCGCGCGCGCAAATCCGTTACCGGCATCGCGAGGCGCTCGCGACGATCACACCGACTGGCAGCGACAGCGTTTCAGTCGTCTTCGACGAACCGCAGACGGCCATCACACCCGGCCAGGCCGTCGTGTTCTACGACCGTGATGTGGTACTCGGGGGTGGCTGGATCGCTTGAATTCTCGCAGGAGATCAGGAGCATATGAGGTTTTAACTCCTATGCTCCTGACCTCCTGATCTCCTGCAAAACATCAAGCAGTTGGAACAGTTAGATGCTGTCCTTCCCCGAGGTGCTGGGGAAGTCCTTCCAGATATTTTTCGGCGTCGATGGCAGCCATGCAGCCGGAGCCGGCTGCGGTGATCGCCTGACGGTAGACGTGATCCTGCACATCGCCGCAGGCGAAGACGCCCGGCACGCTCGTCCGCGATCCCGCGTGCGTGACGATGTAGCCGTTCGCGTCGGTTTCGATCTGACCCCTGAAGAGCGCCGTGTTCGGATTGTGACCGATCGCGACGAACACACCGTCCACGGCGAGCTCCTTGCGGGCGCCGGTGATGCTGTTGCGCAGCAACATGGCGGTCACTTCTCCCTTGCCCTTATCCTTGATGTCGTCAACCTCGGTGTTCCATTCGAACGAGATCTTCGGGTTGGCGAACGCCTTGTCCTGCATGATCTTCGAGGCGCGCAGCGTGTCACGGCGATGGACGACAGTGACGTGCGAGGCGAAGCGCGTCAGGAAGATCGCCTCTTCCATCGCCGAGTCGCCGCCGCCGACGACGGCGATTGGTTTGCCGCGGAAGAAATAACCGTCGCAGGTCGCGCAGGTTGACACGCCGTGACCGATCAGCGCGCGCTCCGAGGCGAGGCCCAGGAGACGCGCCGATGCGCCCGTCGCAATGATGAGCGCGCGTGAGGTGTACTCCCCATCCGAGGTCTTGACGACGAACGGGTTCGCCATCAGATCGACCGACGTGACGTTGCCGCGGATGATCTCCGCGCCGAAGCGCTGCGCCTGCTCGCGCATGGCCGTCATCAGGTCGGGACCATCAATCCCGTCGCGGTGGCCGGGCCAGTTCTCGACGAGCGTGGTGAGCATCAGCTGCCCTCCCGCCTCGAGCCCTTCAATGAGGAGCGGCTTCAGGTTGGCGCGCGCGGCGTAGATGCCGGCGGTCAGGCCCGCGGGGCCGGACCCGATCACGATGACGTTTCTGACCATTTACGCGACGTGCTTATCGATGACCTTCTTCAGCGAATCCTTGTCGGCGAGCCCGACCACCTGCTCGACGACCTGGCCACCCTTGAAGAGGAGCAGCGTCGGGATGCCCCGAATGCTGAACTTGAAGGCGGTGTTGGGGTTCTCGTCGACGTTCAACTTGCCCACGACGACCTTGCCGTCGTAATCGCCGGCGAGCTCCTCGACCGTCGGCGCCAGCCGGCGGCAGGGTCCGCACCATTCCGCCCAGAAGTCGACGAGCACGGGCTTCCCACCGTTAATCGTCGTATCGAAATTGCCGTCCGTGATCGTCTGTACCTTTTCCGATGCCATTATCAACCTCTATACACTTTGACATATTCACGGGCTGAAACGTCCCAGGAGAAATCACGGCGCATGCCATTCCGCTGCATATCGCGCCAGAGCTCGGGGTGATCGCGGAACAGGCCAACCGCCCGCTCGACCCCCAACAGAAGCCCTTCCGCGGTGTAATGCCGGAATTTGAAACCCGTGGCGCCGTCCGGGGACTCTTCCGGATCGACAACGGTGTCCTCTAACCCACCGGTGGCCCGCACGATCGGCAGGGTGGCGTAGCGCAGCGAATACATCTGGTTCAGTCCGCAGGGCTCGTACCACGACGGCATCAGGAACATATCCGCGCCCCCCTCGATGAGATGAGCGAGCTGCTCGTCGAAACCGATTCGGGCGACGACGCGTTCAGGGAAGCGCGCCGCCAGATGACGCCAGAGGTCCTCGCACCAGGCATCGCCGCTGCCGAGCATGACCCACGTCGCGTCGAAGCCCATCAACCGCTCCCCGGCGGATGACAGCAGGTCGCAGCCTTTCTGGTGCGTCAGCCGGGTGACGATCCCGATCAGCGGCCGCGCCAGCGTCGGCTCGTCGCGGGGAATGCCGACATACTCGAGCAGCGCCCGTTTGATTACCTGTTTCTGGTCGAGCGACTCCGCGTCGTAGTGCGCGGGCAGGTACCGGTCGGTCCGCGGATCCCACGCCTGCGTGTCGATGCCATTGAGGATGCCGACCAGATCCTTCGCGCGGCTGCGGAGGATCCCATCGAAGCCGAAGCCGTACTCGGGCGTGACGATCTCACGCGCGTAGGTCGGACTCACCGTCGTGATGACGTCGCTGAACACGATGCCCCCCTTCAACGAGCTCGCGCGTCCGTAGAACTCGAGCAGTTCGGGATTGTAGAGATCACCACCGATCCCGATCCAGTTCAGCTCCTTTGCATCGAAACCGCCCTGGAAGGCGAGGTTATGAATGGTGAGGACGGTGCGCACGCCGCCAACGACGGGATCGTCGCGGAGCACCGTGCGTGCGTAAACGGGCGTGAGCCCTGCCTGCCAGTCATGCGCGTGGATGACGGACGGCCGGTGTCCGTGGATGCGTGCGTACTCGAGGGCGCCGCGGCTCAGCACCGCGAATCGGAACGTGTTGTCGCCGTATTCCCCCCTGGCATCGCCATACAGGCCGTCGCGGTCGTACAGCGCGGGTGCGTCCACGAGCACCGCGGTAACGCCGTCGGCGACACGCTGCTCGATGAACCGCACCGGGTAGTTGTGGATCCCGAACGGCACGGTCGCTGCCTCTCCCTCCGCGCCGTCCGTGGGCGTGTTGCGATACCTGGGCAGAACGATCGTGACGCGGTGTCCGAGCCGCGCCAGCGCCAGCGGAAGCGCACCGCAGACGTCGGCGAGTCCGCCTGTCTTGGCGAACGGGCGCGCCTCGGGCGTGACCATCAGGACATCGAGAGTGTCCTCGCGTGAGGTGCTAAGGGTGCTAGCGGTGCTAACGGTGCTGGTGCTAACAGTGGTAGTGGTCCCAGGCGTGCTCTTCTTGCGAGGCGCGCGTGGTTTCGTGGGCGCCTTGGGCGCGGGCGCGGGCTTGCTCGCGGGCGTCTTCAGCGGCTTCTCGGGTTTCGGAGCCTTCGGTGTCGTCGACTTCTTCGCCATGAACCCTCAATCATGCCACGATACGATAAGCACACATGAACAAAAGGGGGTTCATCGCTCTCGCAGTGCTCGTGTTGGCCGCGGGCGCGGTCGGGGTGGCGTGGCTATTCGTACCGCGGCGGGCGCAAAGCAGCAGCGGTATCAACCTCGGCTCGCTGCCGTCCGGCGTCTCGCGCGGCGGGCTCAACCTGGTCATCGTGACGCTCGATACGACGCGCGCCGATCGCATGGGCGCGTACGGCAACAAGGATATCGAGACGCCGACATTCGATCGCCTCGCGCGCGAAGGAGTGCTGTTCGACCAGGCGGTGTCGGTGGCGCCGCTCACGCTGCCCGTGCACTCGAGCATGTTCACGGGCAAGTTCCCGCCGGAGCACGGCGTGCGCGACAACGGCGGCTTCTTCCTCGGGCCGGAGCAATTCACCCTCGCCGAGGCGTTGAAGGCGCGCGGCTACCGCACGGGCGGGTTCGTCGGCGCCTACGTGCTCGACTCCAAGTGGGGCATCAACCAGGGCTTCGACACGTATTACGACAAGTTCGATCTCAGCGAGTCGCGCAGCGTGTCGCTCGCGGCGATCCAGCGGCCGGCAAATGAAGTCATCGACCAGGCGCTGCCGTGGATCGACGGCGCGAAGGGACAGCCGTTCTTCGCGTGGATCCATCTTTACGACGCGCACTCCCCTTATCGGCCGCCCGAACCCTTTGCGACGAAGTACAAGGGGCATCCCTACAACGGCGAGATCGCCTTCGCCGATTCCCAGGTCGCGCGAATCATCGCGAAGCTGGAAGCGCTCGGCCTCTACGACCGCACGGTGATCATGGTCATGGGCGATCACGGCGAGAGCCTCGGCGATCACGGCGAAGCGGCGCACGGGTTTTTCGTCTACAACAGCGTCACGCACGTTCCCTTCGCCATACGCGCGCCGTTCGCGCAGACGCACGGCCGCCGCGTTGCGGACCCCGTTCGAACGGTGGACGTGATGCCCACGGCGCTGGACCTTCTCGGCGTCAAGCCGCCGGACGGCATCTCCGGGGTCACGCTGGCACCTTTGCTTGCGGGGACGACGCGCGAGCTGGGCCTCGATGCCTACTCGGAGGCGATGTATCCGCTGCACCATTACGGATGGAGCGACCTCCGGGCCCTGCGCACCGGGCGCTACAAAGTCATCGATGCGCCGCGTCCCGAGTTGTACGACGTCGAGCGCGATCCCCAGGAAACCACCAATCTCTACGACGGCCGTCGTCAACTCGGCGATCGCCTGATCGGCCAGCTGCGCTCGGTGGAAGCGAAGTTCGCGAAGACCGAGGCGGCGCTGCCCGCGGCCGATGTCGATCCGGAGGCGCGCCAGCGTCTCGCCGCTCTCGGGTACGTCGGATCGTTTGTGGCGACCACCGCGGACGTCAGAACAGGGCGCGCGGATCCGAAGGACAAGATCCGCCTCTTCAACAAACTTGGACAGGCAACGGAGCTCTCCAAGGAAACGGACCCGGACGGCGAATCGCAATTCCCGAAGGTCGTCGCGCTCCTGAATGAGATCCTGGCCGAGGATCCGCAGGTCATCGATGGATGGTTCATGCTGGGGACGCAGCACCTCACGCACAACCAGCCGGAGAAGGCGGTTCAATACTTCCAGAAGACGCTGCAGCTCAAGCCGGACTACGACCTCGCGGTGTTCAATCTCGCGCAGGCGTATCGCCGCATGGGCAACGACGATGCCGCGCTCGCCGGGTTCGAGCACTACCTGACGCTCGATCCGAAGGATCCATTCGTCCACTACCAGATGGGAGAAATCTGGCTCGATCGCGGCGATACCGCGCGCGCGGAAGCGCTGTTCAGGCGCGCGCTCGAACTCGATCCACAGGTCGCCGCGGCGAAGAACGCGCTCGGCGTCCTCGCGCTGCAGCGCGGCGACGCGCCGACAGCCGAACGGCTGATCAGGGAAGCGATTGCGACGAAGCCGAACGTGCGGCTCGGACATTTCAATCTCGCGCTGCTCGCTGAACAGCGCGGCGACGTTCGCACCGCGGAGCGCGAGTACTACGAGGAACTGAAAGCGCACCCGGACAGCTTCAAGGCCGCGTTCAACATGTCGCGCCTCTACGAACAGGTCGGCGATCGCGAAGGACAGATCGGCGCGCTGAAACAGTCGATCGAGAGCAATCCGCGGTTCGCCGAGGGACACATCTTTCTCGCCAAGGCGTACCTGGATTCGAATCGGAACCTGGATGAGGCCGCCGCGCTCGCGCGGAAAGGTCTGGACCTGAAGCCCGCGCCGCAGGTGACGCCGCTCGCCCACTACGTGCTCGCCGATATCTTCAGCCGCCAGGGACGACCCGCCGACAGCCAGCGCGAAGCCGCTCTTGGCCGAGCGCTCGAAACGCGCCGCTGATCAGGGATCAGGATCAGGGATTCAGGATCAGGGATCAGCGATGAGGGATCCCGGGAGCCGCGGAGCGGCTCCCGGGATGACTGCGTTAGAACGACCAGCGTGCGCCGAACGTTATCTGACGGGCACCCTGAATGCCGGTCGGCGCCCTGTAGGCGATGCCGCCGGAGCTGGGATACGTCGCCTGACGTGCGGTCACGGCGTTGGCGTTGAACAGGTTCAGCGTATCCGCGTAGATGCCGAACCGGTTCCCCTCGATCGAAAACACCTTCTCCACGCGCAGATCGACGTTGTGGATGAAGTCGTTCTCTTCAGTGCCGCGCGGCTCCAGGAAGATTGTCCGGCGCGACGACCCTCCCGTGGGCAACGTGGAGTTCGAGTACACGAAGCTGGGCGTGAAGTGGCGGCCGCTGAGACCGGTGTAGTTCCCGCCGAGCATCACGTCGACTTTGGGTACGCGGTACGTGAAGTACGCCTTGACTTCGTGCCGGCGCGAGTTGGTCAGCTCGCCGAAGGCATTGATCAAGGTCGTATTCGGCCCCGTGAACTGGGATCCGCCCAAGTACGCCGAGCCGCCCGAGTTGTCCACGTTGCCCTCGCTCTTCGAGAGCACGTAGGAGAACTGGTACCCGAGGCGGCCGCGCAGCGAGTTCGTGAGCACCAGCATTAGGCCACGGTACTTCCGCCGCGTGTCCAGCGTGCCGATGACGCTTCCGTCGGTCGCCAGGTACTGGAACCCGGCGGTGTTCACGACCGTGAACGTGTTGTTCGACGCCGCCTGGTTGGCCCAGGTGTAGGCCGTGAATGTCTGGCCGGTGAGCGAGTTCGTCAACGTCTTGGGACTCCATCTCGCGCCGGTGATGACGTTGTTGATGAAGTTGTCACCCCATCGCCAGATGCCGGTGGCGGTGAAGCGCATGCCCCGCATCAACTGTTGTTCGTACGAGACGTTGGCCTCGTCCGTCCGCGGGTGCTTGATGTCATCGCTGATGCCGTACACCTGCCCTGGGACGATCACTCTCGGCGCCCCGATCGGCTGCCCCGAGGAGTTGACGTCCGTGTACGTGAGGTCCTGGATCCCTGGCGTCGCCGCGGTGTAGAGCGCGCTCGCGGCACCCTCGTAGTAACGTCCCCAGAACGCCTTCAGCGCCGCCGTGTCCCTGCTCGTCAGGTTGTACGACAGGCCGACGCGCGGCCCCCACCCGAGTTCCGGCTTATACACGGTCTCCTTCAGCACCGGGCTGTAGCCGCGGATGTGATCCATGCGGAGCCCGATGTTCAGCGTCGCGCGTCCGGCGCTCCACTGATCCTGCGCGTACGCGGAGGTCCGCCGGTTGTTTCCCTGCACGTCGTACCCATACGACACCCGGTAGTACGGGACGCCATAGTACTGATACAGGTAGAAGCCCGCCGGACCGTACGGCTGGTACTGGCTTCGCACGTGGCTGCGTTCGATTTCCGCTCCGAACTTGAAGGAGTGGTTGCCGAACTTCTCCGCGTAACGCGTCATCGAGACCTGCAACTGGTTGCGGCTGCGGTCCGCGTAGTACTGCCCGCCACCGCCGCCCGTGTAGGTGTTGGTGCCGCCGTCGTACGTGAACGGCGAGGGGTCGATCGGATCGAGGTAGTAGTAGCCCGTGTAGCCGGTCAGCTTCGTCTCGAACAGCGCCTTGGTGCCGAATGAACGGCGCCACTGCGCGTTCCACACCCATTCCGGCGCGTCCTCTTCCACGGTCTGCTGGTCCGTCGCCTGCGACGACGGCCAGTAACCCACGCGCCCGGTCACGTTGTACGAATCGTACTGCGTGCCGAGAATGAACGTGTCGCGCGAGGTCGGCTGCAGCGTGAACTTCACATTGAGGCGAGGGCTGATGTCCTGCGAATTCGCCACCGGGCCGATCGGATCGCTCAGCGCCGAGTAACGTTGGATGCTGGCGAAGAAGAACGCCTTGTTCGTCTTGATCGGGCCGCCCATCTGGACCGTGTAGTCCTTCAGCTTCTTCAGAACAGCGGATTTACCCAGGTTTGCATTCGCCGCGAGCTGCTCCTTGCTGACGTTCTTGGACGAGAGATCCTTGTCGGTGTAGCGCATCGAGAACAGGCTCGAGAACGCGTTGCCGCCCGACTTCGTCACCGTGTTGATGATTGCGCCGGTGAAGCCGCCGTATTCCGCCGGGGCGCCGAGGCCGCCGATCTGGATTTCTTCAATCAGGTTCTGGTTGAAGAACGTCCATGCCGAGCCACCTTCGGGGTCGCGCGTGTCGACGCCGTCGAGCAGAAGCGCGTTGCCGAACGAGCCCTGCGCACCGAACGCGGAGCTGCTGTTGATGCCAGGCGCCGCGTTCAGCAGGCCCGTCGCCGTCGACGAATACAGCGGCGTCATCTGCAGCATGTTGTTCGACACGGTGTTGTCCGTCGCCGAGCTGCGGACGTCGACCGTCGGCGACGAGCCGACGACTTCGATCGCTTCAGACAGCGACGCCACCTTCAGGGTGAAATCGGCCAGCGCGGTCTTGCCAATGCCGACGGTCACCTCGCGCGTCTGCGCGGCGAACGTCGTGCCGAGCTCCACCTTCAGCGTGTAGATGCCCGGCTGCACCGAGATGAATCGGAACTGCCCCTTATCGTCGGTCTGGACGGTCTGCGCGCCGCGCGGACCCGTCAGGATAGCGTTGGCGCCGGGAAGAATCGCGCCCTGCTCGTCAGTCACCGTTCCTTCGACGGTGCCAACCGAGCTTTGCGCGTGTGCGCCTGCGGCGAACAGCAGGACGGTGAGTGCGAACGCGAACATACGGGTGAGTGCAGTTATGGTACGCATGGCTAGTTCTTCGCCGGTGACTTGATGCGATCGTGGCTCGCCGAATAGATCGCGTACCCGGTTCCCGCCGCCATCACCACCAGCGCGATCGCGCCGGGACGTGACTTGAAGAAACCGGTCGATTGCCGGCTCGTATTCGGCTGTTCGGCGCGGCGCACGGCCGTGCCGGTCGTCAGACCGGTCGTCAGCGTCGTCTTGGCAGCTTCCCGCGCGGCAATCTGGCGCAACGACACCTGGGTGTTCTTCGCTTTTGGCGCGAGCGTCATTTCGCTCGCGGCCGCCGGCATGGCGATGAGCACGGACATCAGGACGAGCGGCACCGCTCGCGCTGTTGGTCCGCGCCATCGAGTGAACCTGAGTGTCACAGGACTCTCCTCTCGAAGGCAGGGTTGACTGGGGACTTGCATTCCTCTCAGGAAGTGACGTGAATGCATACGGCAATCCGCGCAGAGTATATCGAATTGCAGGATTTCCGGCGCATTTTCAACACGCCGTTCGTCACAACGAGCAACGATCCGATGAGCCGGATGCGATCAGTCCGAATTGTTGGATTCGACTAGAATCAAAGCCCGTGGAAAAGCCGGAAAAGCTACTGCGCAGCGACACGAAGGAAATCGTCGAGCTTCGGCAGCTGAAGGAAGATCAGCCCGACCTGGCGCAGGCGATCGACCTGCAAATCCAGCTTTTGCAGCTTCAGCGGCGCGTCCAGTCGCGCGTCCCGCTACCCGCGATGAAGCTCGATTCGGCGCGTCTCGAGAAGGGACTGGCGTCGGGCAAACCGATTCTCGCGTTCGAGCAGGTGCCGATCGACTGGAGCGACCTGCGGTTCATGGTGCGGTCGACGGCCGACGCGATGCGTACCCACGAAGCGATCGAACCGGAGGATTTTCGTCGCGTGGAGGCGCTCGCGCGCGATGCGGACGCGCTCGCGCCCGCGATCAGGAATTGGTACGAAGCCGCGCGCGCGGCGACCGCAGGCGGAAGCGAAGTCTCTCCGGAGATTGCGGGACTGGAGCCGCTGCTGCTGCAGGCGATGCGGCCGTTTCTCTCGCGCTGCGCCGACGCGGTGATGGCGCGCACGACCTTCCAGGGCTGGAAGCACGGGAACTGCCCGCTGTGCGGCGGCGAGCCGGACTTTTCGGTGATCACGCCGGCAGCGGAGCGGCTGTTGATTTGTTCGCGCTGCACGTCGCGCTGGCCCTTCGATCAACTCGCCTGCCCGTTCTGCCTCAACGCGGATCGCTCGCGCATCACGTCATTCGCGACGCGCAACGGCCTCTATCGCCTCAACGGCTGTGACGTCTGCCAGCGCTACCTGAAGGCGTTCGACGGACGCACCGCGCCGCGGCAGATCATGCCCGCCGTCGACACCATCGCCACGCTGCCGCTCGATGCGGCGGCCGTGCAGCGTGGCTATCGCTGACGCTGCGCGTCAGTTGCCAGTAACCAGTTGCCAGTTGCCAGTTGCCAGTAACTAGAAAAAAAGGACCGGCGCGAAGCGCCGATCCTTATGAACTGGAAACTGGTTACTGGTTACTGGTTACTGGCGCTTACTTCGGAGTCTCTTTGAAAAGCTCCGACGCCTTGGCGTTGAGCCAGGAGAAGAGGTGACGCGTCTCCCAGAAGCGCCCGTTGTTCGAGCGGGCACCGAGGACGACGACCGCGATCGGATTGCCCTGCGGAAGGCGCAGGAGCGTCGCGAGGCAGTAGCCCGACTTGCTTATGAAACCGGTCTTTCCCCCCATGACTTCGACGTCACCGCTGGTCACGAGGCGGTTGGTGCTGTGGATCGGGATCTGGCGGCGGTTTGTCGTCACGGTGTAGGTCGGCGTGCGCATGATCGACGCGATGCGATCGTCGCTCGCGGCGAACGTGATCAAGTGCGACAGATCGAATGCCGATGATACGTTGTTCGCGTTGAGACCCGAGGGATCCGCGAAACTGGTGTTCTGCAGCCCGAGCTCGATCGCCTTCTCGTTCATCCGCTCGATGAACGATGCGGTGCCGCCGTGGGAGTTGCGCGCGAGCGCGCGCGCCGCGCCATTGTCCGACGGGATCAGCAGCAGGTGCAGCAGCTCGCCCGCGCTAATTCGATCGTTCGCCTTGAGATACGTCGTCGAGGCCGCGAACACGTCGCTGCGCTCGATGGTGATCTCCTGGTTCAGATCGGGATTGTCCTCGAGATACACGAGCGCGGTCATCACCTTGGTGATGCTGGCGATCGACCGCTTGTCCTGCGAGTTTTCTTCGTAAAGGACCTGGCCGGTAACCGGGTTGAAGATGATGGCCGCGGCCGCGCGAACGTCGGGGACGACCTGGCCGTCCGCGTCGGTCTTGTACTGCGGCGTCATCGCCTCCTGCAGCTGCGCGAGGCTGCGCAGGCGCGACGCTTCGCGGGCGCGCGCGGATGCGCGGGCGCGGGCAAGCGACGTTCTGCGCGCGCGCGATGCGGTTGCGGAGTACGCGGTTTTCTTCTTGGCGGCCGGCGCGCGGCGGGTGGCGGCCGGCCTCTTCTGGGCCGCGTCAGCCGTGACGACTGACAGCGGTAGGCATATGCCGAGGCCCAGCAGCGTCGACAGAATTCTGACAATCAACATCGGGCGGAGTACGCGCACGAAGCCTCCATGGACCGGCCAAAGCAGTCGGCTGGGAGCGACCGCAGAGGTAAAACTTGGTGGAACAGCGACAGTGTAGCAATAACCTCCAGCAGATGCAACCACTTATGGAGCTCAGCCATGCCTTTTTCTACCTGCAGAGGCACCAATACAAGACGCGTTCCAGCGGAGCCATAACCGGTCACGCAAGACGTTACCGTCAGTCTCGGGCGCCAGCCTGAGACCGGATATGCTATTTTCGGCCTCAGACCCTCATTTCTGTAGATCCCCATGAACCACGTCGACGAAGAATTTGCCGCGCTGCGGGCAACGATCCGCGAACGCGGCACCGTGCGAATGATTCTGCTGCCGGTAGCGTTCGGGCTCTGGGCGGGCACCGCCGTCGCGACTACCGCGGCCATCCAGCTTCCGATCGCCGCCCTGCTTCCCCTCCTCGTCCTCGCCGCGGGATTCGAGGCGATCTACGCGCTCCACATCAACGTCGAACGGATTGGCCGCTACCTGCAGGTCTTCCACGAGCCCGAGGGTGGCTGGGAACACGTCGCGATGACTTTCGGCCAGCGTTTCCCCGGCCGCGGTCCCGACGCGTTGTTCAGCGCCCTGTTCCTGATCGCGACCGCGCTGAACTATCTTCCGGTCGCACTCGGAGGGACGATGCCGGAGCTTATCGTCGGCGGACTGCTCCACCTCCTGCTCGCTTTCCACATCGGGACGGCGCGCAACCGTGCGTCGCATCAGCGGCAGCAGGATCTCGAGAGATTTCACGCGATCAAGAACGGCTAGCTGCACCTCGGTAACCCACACCGATCCAATTCGCTGGTCTCCCCGATTCAACAGATGGCGCGTCGTTGACAGTCTACATATGCGCTCGGCGAAATTCCGGAACAAATTGAGGCGTCTCTTCCGTCAACTCTACGGTACAGAAGTTGCTCTTCCGTATAGTGCGCGGAGGGTCATCATGATGAGTCTTGTTCGCCTGCTCGGATTCACGACGCTCCGGTGTGGCTGCGTGACCGGAAGATATCGCGAGATCGCGACGCAGCGGGAAGTGATTTACGTCGAGGAGAAAGGCAGCGGCTGCCCGCATCACGCGCACCGCCGCAACCACACGCTCGCTCCGGCACGATTCGGCGCGACCGTTGCGTCGCTGCCGGTCGCCAAAGCCAGTTAGCCGCCGTCTCCCGAGGTCCGACGACCGTTTACCTGCTACCATCCCGCATGCCCCTCGCGTGGAAGCCGGCCCGGCTTCCGAAGCCTCATACCCAGATTCAGACTCGGCGCGGCATGTTGCGGTTCTACCTCGGGGACTGCCTCGAAGTGCTCCGTTCTATTACGCCGGGGTCGATTTCCGTAATCGTTACTTCCCCACCCTACAACCTGGGCGTCCGTTACCGCACCTATGACGACACGCTGCCGAGGGGTCACTACCTGGATTGGACCGGCGCCTGGATCAAGGCCGCCGGGAAGGCCCTGGAGCCGGACGGTTCGCTATTCCTGAACGTCGGGGCGAAGCCGACCGACCCGTGGACGGCGCTCGATGTCGCGCAGGCCGCCCGCGCGCACCTGCAGCTCCAGAACACCATCCACTGGATCAAGTCGATTGCGATCGATCGGGACGCGGCCGGCGCCGGCGTGGGATTGACGAAGGATCTGAACGTCGGGCACTACAAACCGATCAACAGCGACCGTTTCATCAACGACTGCCACGAGTTCATTTTCCATTTCACGCCCGGCGGGCGAACACGGCTCGAGCGGCGCGCGATTGGCGTGAAGTACCAGGACGCGTCGAACGTCGCGCGCTGGGCGGGCGGCGGAGCCAACCGCCGCTGCCGCGGCAACACCTGGTTCATTCCCTACGAAACCATCCAGAGCCGCGACAAGGACCGGCCGCATCCGGCGACCTTCCCGCCGCGCGTCCCCGAATACTGCGTGCGCCTGCACGGGGTCGCTCGCACGAAGGTCCTGATGGATCCGTTTCTTGGGCTCGGCAGCTCCGCGCTTGCCGCGCTGTCGCTCGGCATCGACTTCGCCGGCGTCGAGATCGATGAGCACTACTTGAAAGAAGCCGTCTCGCGCGTCAGAGCTTCGCTGTAGCCGCGCGCTCAATTCCCACCTACACGCGCACATAAAAAAGCCCGGTCCTGCGAGTGCAGAACCGGGCTTTCGAGTGTACGGACGCGGGTCTTAGAAGCGGACCCGGGCCCCGAGCTGGATTTGCCACCGCGAGCGCAGGTCGTCGCGGTTAAAGCGCGTGAACGTCGGCGACACCAGCGTCGTGATGTTGTAGCCCGTCACCGGCGACGTCGCCGTCGGCGACCCCGGGATCGTGACCGGCTGCAGAATCTCGTTGTTCGACGAGTACTGGATCAATCCCTTCTTGCGGTCGAGCAGGTTGATCAGGTTGAGCGCGTCGAGCGAGATCTCCGTCTTGTAGCGTTTGTACGGGAGTTCCACCTTGAACTTCGCGTCGAGCGTGTTCGTCCAGGGCGCGCGGCAGGCGTTACGCGGAACGATCTGGCCGACGTACTCGCCGAGGCAACCGTCGCCGCCGTTGACGAAATCGAGGAGCTGCGAATAGGTCCCGCCCGTGTAGGTCAGCGCGTCGGTCGCAGTCGGGATGTAAACGAGATCGTTCGAGTTGCGCCCGTCACCGTTGACGTCGCTGTTGCTGTAGACCATCGTGAACGGACGTCCCGACTGCCCCGCGTAGAACATCGACACGCCCGGCTTTACTGCTTTCAGGAACGAGAAGTCGTAGCTCGCCGTCGCCGTGATGCGGTGGCCCGGATCGAAGTTCGAGCGCGAGAGCGGCGCGTCATTCGGGTCGCCGGGGACGTAGACGAAGCCCCAGTTCGATGCGGCCTGGTCGGACGTGCCGTCCATGATGCTCCTCGCCACCCCGTAGGAGTACGAACCCTGGATGAAGAGCCCGTTCGTGAACGGACGGCGCACCTCGTACGCCGCGTTCCAGGTATAGCCCTTGTTCGTGTTCTCCAGCAGGATGACGTCGCTGAGGGTCGTGACCTTGCGCGCGAACAACGGACGGCCGCCGATGCCGGTCGCGCCGGGAATCTGCACGAAGTTCAGGTTCTGGTACTTGATGTCCTTCATCGTCTTGGACCACACGAAGTCACCGGTGCCGTAGAAGCCGCCCCAGAGCTTGTGGTCGTACCCGACGTTGCCGCGCAGGACCGACGGATATTTGAAGTCCGGATCGATCATGTCGATCTCGTTCGAAAACGATCCGGCCGTCGCGCCGGTCACCGTCGTCGGCTGATTGATCGCGTCGGTCACGAAAGGAATGCGATTCGCGCTGGCGTTGGTGGCGCCGATGCGCGTGAAGTCGATGCCCGTGTTGCCGTACTGGTTCGAGATCCACACGTACGACGGCCGGCCGGAGAAGAGGCCGACGCCGCCGCGTACCTGCTGCGTGCCGTTGCCGCTGAGGTCGTAATTGACGCCGACGCGCGGCGCCCACTCGAGATGGCTCGGGACGACATCAGTCGCGAAGCCGAAGTTGGCGACAGCGGTCGGATTCGCGTTCGGCTTCTCCGGGAACGTCGGCGCATCCACACGCACACCGTAGGTGAGCGTCAGGTTCGACCGCATGCGCCACTGATCGCCGGCATAGGCGCCGTACTGGCGCACCTTGAACGCGGCGCGCTGCAGCGGATCGCTCGTCGCGGAGAAGCTCCGGTTGTAGCTCTGGGCGAAGCCAGCCTCGAAGTTGTCGATGCTCGTGAACGTGTAGGTGCCGAAGTTGTCGCGGATGAAAAGGTTCGCGAGGTCGAGGAACTCGTTGTGCGTCCCGAACGTGAAGGTGTGACGTCCCTTCATGAGCGTGTATGCGTCGTTCAGCTCGATGATGTCCTGATCGATCGCGTTGCGGGCGGAGAACTGCTCCGTGCCCGACTGCACGGACACGCCCGGCGCCAGCGTCACGTTGACCTGCGGGAACGGGGCCCCGCCGATCGGGCTCTCGCGGTGATCGCGCACGCGGGTGAACGTGAAACGCAGCTCGTTGACACCCTTCCCGAATTGCGAGTTCAACTGGCCAACCGTCGAATTCGTCTTGCTCACGTAGCGATAGTAGTTGTCCGGCGTTTTGAAGAAGCTCGTCGACGGCGTGCCGATGTCGTTGTACGCGTCGATGTAGTTATGGCGCACCGTCAGCTGGTTTCCCTTCGCCACGTTGAAGTCGCCGCGGAAGAAGTACTTGTCGTTGTTCGTGTCGCGCGCGAACTCGCCGCCGGCGTCCGCGCCCGGCTCGTACTTATAGAGCGTCTTCAGGTCGTTGATGTAGCGCGCGAAGAGCGCCGGTTCACGGAACTGCTGCCCCGTGGCGCCGACCGAGAATCCGGTAGGCCGCTGCTTCCGCTCGTAGTCGAGCGTGCCGAAGAAGAACGCGCGGTTCTTCACGACCGGACCGCCGAGGCTGCCGCCACCCTGCTTGTGCTTGAATGTGGAAATCTTCGTATCGGTGATGCCCTTGCCGACCCAATCCTGGTTGCGGCCGTAGAAGAACCCGCTGCCGTGCAGCGTGTTCGTGCCGCTCTTGGTCACCGCGTTGATGCCGCCGCCCGCGAAGCCCCCCTGCCGCACGTCGTACGGCGACACGACCAGCTGGATTTCCTGGATCGCGTCGAGACTCACCGGCTGCGTTTCCGCCGTGCCGCCCGGCACGCCCGCGGAGCTCGCGAGACCGAACAGATCGTTGTTGGCCGCGCCGTCAATCTGCACGCTGTTGTACCGATAGCTGCTGCCGGCGACCGAGACCACCGAACCCTGGTCCGCGCCCGAACCGCCGCCGAAGGTATTGAACATCGGGCTGATGCGGACGATGTCGGTGAGGCTGCGCGAAATGGTCGGGAGATTTTCCTTCACCGCATTCGGAATGTTGTCCGCCGTGCCGGCGCGCGCGAGGTCAATCAGCGGCGACGTGGCGACGACGTCGACCATCTCACTGACGGCGCCGAGCTGCAGCTTGAAGTCCGCCGTCTGCTCGGAGCCGAGCTGGACCTGCACCTTATCCTGCTTCTGCTCCTTGAAACCGGCCATGGTCGCAGTGATCGTGTACGTGCCGACGCGCACGTTGAGGATGCTGTACCGGCCATCCGTGCTTGTGAAGGCTTCGTAGCTCGTGCCGGTGTCAGTGTGCACCGCAGTCACAAGCGCGCCGGGCAGCACGCCACCCTGCACATCTGTAATCGTGCCGACAATATTGCCAGTCGTCACCGTCTGCGCTGCGGCAGAAGTCGAGCAGATCAGTGCGAGACAGAACGCGACGGCAAGGCTCCAAACAGCCTTCGTACGCAATTTCATCAGTGTTTCTCCACCTGGTGGTTTAGTCGAACGCTTGTAAAGGAAAAAAGCGCCCAAAGTATAGCAGTTGTCGTACAACGCCCACGCAAAAAAAAGACCGCCTTTCGGCGGCCTTTCGAAACGTGAAATTACTTGGAGGATGTTGCTTTTACGGCCGGGGCCGGCCGTAGCGTATACGACGTTTTGTATTTCAGATCGTATTTCCCGGACTTCGCGATCTTGATCTCGATGTTCCGCCGCTTCTTCAGCGGGTCCGGATTACTCGAGTAGTAGCCAAGTACGTAGTAGTCGCTGGTCTCGTTGTCGATCCGCTTCAGCGCCTTGTCGAAGTCGTTCGAGTTGACGACGGCGTAACCGCCCGTCAGGTCTGCGATCACGCGCAGGCTGCTCTGCGTCTCGCGGATGTGATCCTGCCAGTCAGTCATGTCGAGCTTTGTCTCGTCGAGGTCGGGCCCACCCACGAGTCCGCGCGGGTCGATCGTGTACATCGTCGTGTTCGCGCGGTTCGCTTCGCGCGTGAGCTCCGATAGTTCCGACGCAAGATCGGCAGCCGCGAACTCGTTCCCGGTTTTCGAAAACGGGTTCGTGTCGGATGACGAGCCGCTGTCGCAGTTGCTGTCACCGCCGCTGCTGCAGTTGTTGCCCATCATGCTCGAGTAGCGCTGGTTCGATTCCTTTGCGCGCGACTTCGAAAACGGATCGAAGTCGTAACCGTTGCTCACGTAGATGAACGCCTTGCGGCGGTTGTGCACCTGCTCGAGGTTCTTCAACACGTCGTACGCGGTCGAGAACGCAACGTGAGCGCGGTACCGCACTTCGGGCGGGCCCTGCGATCCGTCCGGCGTTTCGATAATTTCGGACGGCTTCAGGCCGCTGCCGGAGATCTTCGTGATCGCCTCGTCGAGGCGCTTGATGTCGTACGTCATGTCGACGGAGATCGACGAGGGACCCGTGGACACGACGCCGAACATGTCGCCGTCGTGGATCAGTTCCTTGCGGATCTTTTTGAACAAGTCGCGGATGCGCCCCGTGTTGCGGAAGTCCATGTGCAGGTCGTCCACGAAAATCAGGAAGATGCGCCCCGACGCATCATTCGTCGGACGCGGCGGCGGCAGAAGGATGCCCTCCTGCACGGGGGGCGGCGGCGCGCCGATGTCGTTCAGCACGCGCCCGCCGTGCGTGAGCACGAACGTGACGAGCTCCTGCTTGACGCCGTCTTCGTAGACCTCGAAGTCACCTTTATTAAGGTTGGCGACGAACTGCCCCTGGTCGTTGCGGACATTGACGTCCGTCGTGACCAGATCCACGCTGCGGCGGATCACGTCGCGCGACTGCGGGATCGTGAGGATGCCTTCCGGCTTCGCCTGCTGCTGCGCCGAAACGCCGGCGACCGCGCCGAACAGAGCTAGCGCAATCAGATACTTACGCATGGCTTTCATTATACGCGTCATCGTTTCCGGGAACGCGGGTGACGTCCGACGACCGAGCGGAGGCTCTCGAACACCGCTTCGTACTGCTCCAGCGCGGCCGTGACCTCTTCAGGCGTGTTCCAGGCATCGGGGTTAAGACGCGCCGCGGACGTTTTCAGCTCGGCCCTCGCCGCATCGTCCATTTCCTTCTCTTCGAGCCGCTGGATGATGTCGGTGTAGCGCGCTCGCAGGCGTTTCACACCTTCGACGCCGAGGCGGGAGATAGCGGAGGGTTCAAGGGATTCAAGGGGTTCAAAGGGTTCAAAGGGTTCGAGGGGTTCAAGCGGAGTGAGAGACTCCGCGTTTTCCGCGACGATCGGTTCCGCGTTGTCTGCGGCCAAAGCGTCTGCGTGCTCCGCAGCGCGGAGCTCGGCGGCTTCGGCGAGTTCCTGGATTTCTTCCGCGGCCTCCGGAGTGGGCATCGGCGGCGCGGCGGCGGCCGAGGTGTCCATGCGCTGCGGCCGCTGGCCGGCCCGCGGCTCGCGGCGATCGCGCCGATCCCGATCCCGCGCCTCGTGATCGCGGCGCGGCGCGGGCTCGGGGGCGGACTCCTTCAACAGGCGCGGCCAGTCGAACTGGACGTCGGGATTGTGCTGCTCGAGCAGCCGGATCGCCTCATCGTCTATCGCCGCGCGGCCGACGCGGACGCCGGGTGGAGTGCGGAACCAGTAAAGCAGACGCTGCCCGCGGCCGCGGCGGCGACCACCCGTGTCCGTGAGCGCGGTCGTTTCGTAACCGCGCTTGTCGCGATTGAACCGCAGCTGTGGCAGGGGCTACTTCCTCTTGGCTTTCTTCGCAGCTTTCGGTTTGGCCTTGGGTTTCGCGGCCGCTTTCGCCCTGGGTTTCTTGCCGTTCCCGTCCTTCGCGGCTGAACTGGCTCTCCGCGCGGCCGGCGCCGGTTTGGTCGCGGATTTTGCGACGAGCGTGAACCGCGTCTGATCGCCGACCGAGTGATAGCTCCAGATTTCCGAAACAGCGACGTCGTTCTCGGTGCAAAGGCGGCGCGCGATCTCTACCGCGGCAGCAGGTACATAAAGATGAAACGGCGCGCGCACTCGTCCGAAGTGCGCCCACTGCGCCATTGCCTCGAGATGATTGACGGACTCCCCCGTCTCCACTTCAATCAGCCCTTCAAGGTGATGTCCTTTGTCCTGCGAGGTGAGCACGAGATCGGGAAACATCTGGCCGGGGCCGATCTTGATGCCGGCGGTCTGGTCATCCGCAATATTGACGGCAACGTCGTGCTTACGCTTGAGCTTCGCCTGCAACAAGCGAATGACGCGGTCGTGTTCGAGCTGCTCTCGGACGGGCCGTACCAGAATGGGACTCAAGTAACCTCCGGCGAACCCGCAATAGTAACTTACTCAGCCGCTTGACGGGGATCTCTTTTGGCTGCATTATGATGCGGTGATTGCCGCGGCGGAGAGCCCCCTGGCCGAGTCTGCGACCAAGACCATCCTTATCGTAGACGACGATCGCTCGGTTGCCGACACTTTCGCGCGGATGCTCAAGCTCGAGGGATTCGAGGTCGCGACGGCAATTAATGCCGAATCCGGTCTGGAGCTCGCCGACAACGTGCGTCCGAGCGCGATCATCCTTGATATGCGAATGCCGATCACCAACGGCCTGCAGTTCCTGCGCATGGTCCGGGCGAAACCGCATCTCGTCGAAATCCCCGTCGCAATCGTGACCGGCGATTACTTTCTGTCGGAGCCGATCCAGCAGGAACTCAAGTCGCTCGGCGCGTCGATCCGCTTCAAGCCCCTCTGGCTCGAAGACCTGATCGCGCTCGCCAAGACTCTCGTCTCGTAGTGACCATCTCTTAGTGAACGACCGTTTTCTGCGCGCCTGTCGCCGGCAGCCCGTCGATGCCACACCCGTCTGGTTCATGCGCCAGGCCGGCCGCTACATGTCGGACTACCGTGCCCTGCGCGAACGCTATTCCCTGCTGGAAATCTGCGCCGAGCCGGAGCTCGCCGTTGCCGTAACGATGCAGCCGGTGGATGTGATCGACGTGGATGCGGCGATCCTGTTCTCGGATCTGCTGCTGCCGTTCACGCCGATGGGGCTCGCATTCGACTTCCTGAAGGGGGAAGGCCCTTCGGTCGAACACCCGATTCGCAGCGCCTCCGACGTCAGTCGCGTGAAGGTCATCGACCCGCGCGAAGGGCTGGCCCACGTGCTCACGACGATTCGACTCCTGCGGAAGGAGCTCGAGCACAAAGTACCGCTGATCGGTTTCGGTGGCGCGCCGTTCACGATGGCGTCCTACGCGATCGAAGGGGGTCCGTCCACGGCGTACGCGCGGACGAAGGCCTTCATGTATTCGCAGCCCGCGGCGTGGCACACGCTGTGCGACCGCTTCGCCACGGTGATGGCCGATTACCTTCGCGCGCAGGTCGAGGCGGGCGCGCAGGCGATCCAGGTGTTCGATTCGTGGGTCGGCCAGTTGTCGCGCGCGGATTACCGCGAGTACGCGCTGCCGCACACGAAGCGAATCTTCGACGCCCTCGCCGGATCGGGCGTCCCGACGATCCACTTCGGCGTCAACACGCTCGCCATCCTTCCGGAGATGAAGGCGGCCGGCGGCGACGTGATCGGCGTCGACTGGCGCCTGCCGCTCGACGAGGCGTGGGATGTGATCGGCCACGATCGCGGCATCCAGGGCAATCTCGATCCAACGCGCCTGCTCGGTCCGACGCACGGCCTGTTCGCCGCGGCAGACGACGTGCTGCGCCGCGCCGCCGGGCGCGCCGGCCACGTGTTCAATCTCGGCCACGGCATCCTGCCGAACACTTCGCTCGAAAACGTGCAGGCGCTCGCGCGGCACGTGCATGCCAGTAACCAGTTGCCAGTAACCAGTTGCCAGTAACCAGTAGCCAGTCGCCAGCAGCAATGACCCACAAGCCGTTGCCGGTCACGATCGTTGGCGCGGGGATCAGCGGGCTCGCTGCCGCCTACGAATTGACGAAGCGCGGAATCGGGGTGCGCGTGCGGGAAGCGTCGCCGCGCGCGGGCGGATTGATTCAGACGGAGCACACCCGCGGATTCACGATCGAAGCGGGACCCGACTCCATCCTCAATGCCAAACCTGCGGCGCTCGAGTTGATTCGCGAGCTCGGGCTCGAATCCGAATTGCTTGCGGTGCGTGAAGGGGCGCGCGCGTTCGTGCTGAAGGGACGCACGCTGCATCCGCTCCCCCAGCCGTCATTTCTCGGCATCCCGCTCACGCCACAGGCGCTGGCGTCGTACGATCTGCTGTCGCCGGAAGGACGCGCGCGGATGGCGCTCGAGCCGACGATTCCCCCGCGCGCGACGCAGGACGACGAGTCGGTAGGATCGTTCTTCCGACGGCGCTTCGGGCCTGACACGGTGGACCTCGTGGCACAGCCGCTGCTCGGCGGCATCCACGCGGGAGACATCGAGCAGCTGTCGATGCGATCGCTGTTCCCGCGGCTGCTGGAGGCGGAACGGCAGCACGGGACGGTAATGCCAACGCCGGCGGATTCGGCGCCGCGCGACGACAAGGCAATCAAAGGATTCGCGGCGCTGCGTGGCGGCATGAGTACGCTCGTGCGCGCGCTCGAAACGCGTCTGCCCGCCGGCGCGATCGAATACAACGCCGCGGTCGAATCGCTGGCCGGCTCGGACGGAGACTGCGTGATCGTCGCCGCACCCGCGCATGCGGCCGCTTCCCTGCTTGCGTCGATCGATGCCGAAGCCGCGCGCCTCTGCTCGCTGGTGCCCTACGTGTCGACGGCCAGCATCGCGCTCGCCTGGCCGCGCGACGCTGTCCCTCATCCACTCAACGGGACCGGCTTCGTCGTCGCGCGCCGGCACAGCGATGCGCGGATCACCGCGTGCACGTGGGTCTCATCCAAGTGGGAATCGCGCGCACCAGAGGGCTGGGCGCTGCTCCGCGCCTTCATCGGCGGCGCCCACGATCCCGACGTGGTCGATTTGACGGACGACGAGCTGATCGCCATCGCGCGACGCGATCTGTCGAACGTGATGGGCATCACCGCCGCGCCGTCGCTCACGCGGGTCCATCGCTGGCGCCGCGCGGGCGCGCAGCACCTCGTCGGTCACCTCGATCGCGTGATGGAGATCGAGCGGCGCCTGGCGCCGCGCGGCATCTTCGTCGCCGGCAGCGGCTTCCGCGCTACAGGGATCCCCGACTGCGTCGCCGACGGCCGGCGTGTGGCGGCCGAAGCGACCGCGTACCTGGAAACTGGTTGATCGCTGGTCTTTCTGCAGGAGGTCAGGAGAACAGGAGAACCGGAGAAATTGTTTTTTTCCTGATCTTCTGTCCCTTCTGTGAAAGGTTTTGTAGACTCTCCAAATGAGATCTGTGCGGCTCGCGTTGATGGTGGTGGTCATGGCGTGCGGCGTGGGGGCGGCGCAGCAGCCGCCGGATCTGAACAAGATCCTGGCGGATATCCGCGCGAAGGATAAGGGACAGCTCGCGATCTCGGAAGAAGACGGCCGGTTCCTGCGGCTGATGATCGCGTCCACGAACCGGAAGCGCGCCCTCGAGATCGGCGGCGCGAGCGGCTACAGCGCGATCTGGATGGCGCAGGGGCTGCGCGCGACTGGCGGCAAGCTCGTGTCGATTGAGTACGACCCGGTCCGCGCCAAAGAACTGGCGGAGAACGTCAAGCGCGCCGGCTTCAGCGACGTGGTGCAGGTCGTCGCCGGCGACGCATTTGCGGAAATTCCCAAAATCCAGGGGACGTTCGACTTCGTATTCCTGGACGCGTGGAAGCGTGACTACAAGAAATTCTTCGAGCTGGTGTATCCGCGGCTGGACAAAGGAGGATTGTTCACGGCGCACAACGTGGTGAACAAACGGGGCGAGATGGTGGACTTTCTTGATGCCATTCAGCGAAATCCGTCGCTCTGGACGGCGATCGTCTCGCCGTCAGGCGAAG
This sequence comes from Vicinamibacterales bacterium, assembly GCA_035637115.1. Taxonomy (GTDB): domain Bacteria; phylum Acidobacteriota; class Vicinamibacteria; order Vicinamibacterales; family 2-12-FULL-66-21; genus JAICSD01. Next base: position 7,183 of record DASPXV010000229.1, on the reverse strand, counting down.
GAATCTCGCTGTCGTACAAACGCTAGTTCGTTATTCTTCCGCGGCGACCGCCGCCGCCTTCGGCTTGACCGTGCGTTTCTTGCGCGGCTTTGACGACCGCAGACCGGCAGGAACCGGTTCGTTGCTCGGTTCCAGCTTCGACATGCTGGTCATGAATTTCTTGACGCCGTGCTCGTCGAACTGGACGCGCGTATAAGCGTCCTCGACCGCGATCACGGATCCGAGACCGTAGGTCGGTTCGACTACGCGGGCCCCGACCTCGAAGCGCTTCATCTGAACTCCTTCCGCCCGGCAGCGTCCGACCGTCCCATACGGACGGGCTCGCCACCGCAACTTCTAGAGTATCAGTCTCTTAGGGGTAACGTCAAATACCGTATCCTTAGAGATATGCCTCGCCCCGTCCATATCATCGGCGTCTCGCTCGATCTGGGCGGCAATCGGCGTGGCGTCGACATGGGGCCGTCTGCTTTCCGGATCGCCGGCCTCGCCGAACGGCTCACCAGCCTCGGGATCCCCGTCGTCGACGCCGGCGATCTCGTCGCGCCGATTCCAGAGGTTAAGGCTGAAGGAGATCCGACGAAGAAATACATCCGCGACATCGCGCGGGTCTGCGAGCGGTTGTACAAGACCTCGCTCGGGGTGCTCGAAAAGGGGGGCGCTCCGCTCGTGCTCGGCGGTGATCATTCCCTGGCGGCGGGGTCTGTCGCCGCGACGGCGGATTTCGTGCGGCGGGAAGGAAAGCCCCTCGGCCTGATTTGGGTGGACGCGCATGGCGACATGAATACGCCGGCGACTTCAGGCAGCGGCAACGTGCACGGGATGCCGCTCGCTGCCCTGCTGGGCTCGGAGCCCGCGGAACTCGCACGGATCGGCGGGTTCTCGCCGAAGGTCACGCCGGATCGCACGGTGCTCATCGGCATCCGCAATCTCGACGAGCGCGAGAAGGAACGGATCCGCGAATCGGGCGTGCGCGTCTTCACGATGAAAGACATCGACCGCAACGGCATCGCCCAGACGGTCGAGCAGGCGATCGCGATTGCCAGCGCGGGCACGGCGGGCATCCACGTCTCGTTCGATCTCGACGTGTGCGATCCGGGAATCGCTCCGGGCGTCGGCACGCCTGTAAAAGGAGGACTCGATTACCGCGAGGCCCACATGGTGATGGAGATGGTCGCCGACAGCGGCCTGCTGCGCGCACTCGATCTCGTCGAAGTCAATCCGATCCTCGACGACCGCAACATGACGGGGATCCTCGGCGCGGAACTCGCGTCATCCGCGCTGGGACAAAAGATCATCTGAAATTTGGAAATTTGGAAATTGGGAAATTAGGTAGTTGGGGACTCGCCGACTAGATGCTGGAGTCGTTCTCCGCGCCGTGCCGCGGGATGCGGCGGGCGGTGCTCATACGCTTGCTGCACAGGAGCACGATCGCGGCGGCGAGCGCGACGAGCGCCAGACGCGTATTGAACATCAGCAGCACCGGGAACAGCGCCAGAAGTGCTCCAGCCATATGCGGATTCGTTATGGACACAGCAATGTCCCTGCCATCAAGAATCCGCGGCTCTTGCGTGTCAACGCATCTCGGAGGCTGACAAGCTGGGGCGGCGCCTTACCAATCTGAATCCGGGAGCTTGCGCCGGCGTGCTACGATCCAAGGTTCGTGACCTGGTAGCTCAGTGGTAGAGCATGTGACTTTTAATCACGTCCCGCCGGTATTCCCTGCAACAGCCTGAAACCGCTTTCCTTCTGAAATCGCTGCCTTTGCGCCTGTTTTCACGGTTCTATCCATTCCTCCGCATTTCACTGTATTCTGGTCTCGGTGTTACCCCAGCGTTACCCCAGCGGATCGCGCGGGTCTGTGACCTCGCTCACAGGCTCCGGTGTGACCACGTGTTACCCCGCGTTACCCCGCAGGAGCAGGTGACACGAGCAGGTGACGGAGGAGAGAGAGGCGGACCCATGCAGAAGAAGCTGACGGCGCGCACCGTCAAGAGTCTGAAGGCGGTCGGCCAGCGCACCGACTACTTCGATACGGCCGTGCCAGGTCTCGCGCTGCGCGTCTCGCCGACCGGCGCGAAGAGCTGGGCGCTGCTCTATCGCACCCGCAATCGACTCCGGCGCTTGACGATCGGCGACGCGAAGACGATCGGCCTCGCCGACGCGCGCGAGCAGGCGCGCGATGCGGTTCGCGCGGCCGCGAAGGGTGGCGACCCGGCGACGGAGAAGAAGCAGCGCCGAGGCGCGAAGACGATCGACGACCTGATTCCGGACTTCATCGAGCGGCACGCCAAGAAGCGGACGCGCTCGTGGAAGCACACGCAGTGGCTATTGACGTCGCGCGTCCTGCCGAAGTGGCGAGGCCGCGCGATCGAGGACATCACCCGCCGGGACGTCCGCGTGCTCGTCGAGCAGATCGCCGACCGCGCGCCGATCCTTGCGAACCGAGCCGTCGCGGCGCTGTCGAAGATGTTCCGCTTCGCGCTCGACGATGACCTGATCGCCGCGAGTCCGGCGGTCGGCGTCGCGCGGCCGTCGCCTGAGCACGCGCGCGATCGCGTCCTCACGCCGGAGGAGATCCGCACGCTGTGGACGAAGTTCAAGGCGCTCTCGCCGGCGCTTGGCGCGTTCTTCAAGCTGCGACTGTTGACGGCGCAGCGCGGCGGCGAGGTTGCGTCGATGCGGTGGCAGGACGTTGACCTGAAGACAGGCTGGTGGACGATTCCGGCGACGGTGAGCAAGAACAAACTCGCGCACCGCGTGCCGCTCACGCCCTCCGTTGTCGCGTTGCTCAAGACGCTGCGACCGACCGAGCCCTCTGCGACGGCCTACGTACTCGTCGGCGGACGCGGCAAGCGCCAGCAAACCGAGGCCGCAGCGACGTTCGGCGTGCAGGACTTCCGTGGACATGACCTGCGGCGCACTGCCGCATCGCAGATGGCGAGCGGCGGCGTCCCGCGGCTGACGATCAGCAAGATCCTGAACCACGTCGAGACGGGCGCGACGGCGGTCTACGACAGACACTCCTACGACGCCGAGAAGCAGGCCGCGCTCTCATGGTGGGATCAGCAGCTCCGCGCGATCCTCGACGAGCGGCGACAGGGCGCCGACGTTCGACCGTTCGCGAAGGGCGCGCGCAAGCCGAGGCGCGCGTGACGCCGTTCGACTGGCTGCCCTGCGCCCGGGTAAGTGGAAACGGTCGGGAGCGAGTTCCTGCTGCGCGACACCTCGCGCGCATTCCAATGGGAGAATCGACTCTTTAAGCTGGGAACGCCGTTGGCGCCGGATTACAAGGCGCACATCGGGCGGGCCACACTCGCCCTTCGGCACCCTTCAGCGCCCTTTTGGATCGTGACCGGCCGGCGGATACCCGCCGCACCATTGCCGGAACTCCGGCAATCTCGCCTTCATCGACCGACCCAAGTTTCCATATTTTTCAGCGACTTAGCGCGTGGCGCGCCGTTTGCTCGCGCCGGCGCGCAGCGCTATTGGGAGAGCGCGGGATCAAGCCATCCGCAATTCAGTGCGGATATGTAGGTAGGTAGACTGAGGTGACGGCTGTCCTCCCGAGCAGCCATGGGAGGACCAATGGGTCGCTTTGCTCGCAGGCTGAGCCCGGCGGTTTCTATTGCGGCAGCTCTTGTTGTATGGGTCGCAGTCGTCGTCTCGGTTCGCGCTTCGACCGTTCCTCGCCAGCAGACCAACGGCGCACCCGCACAGGTCGCAGCGGATTATGTAGGCGAGGCGAAATGCGTCGAGTGCCATCCAAGCGAAGGCGACAGCTATAAAGCGACGCCGCATGGCCGTCCCGCGCTCGAACGCAGTCCCGCGGCGACGAAGGGATGCGAGTCATGTCATGGCCCGGGCCGCCAGCACGTCGAGAACCCTGACAAATCGAACATCCGCCGCTTCACGCCAGGCGGATTGGCGCCGCGCGATGCCAGTGAAGTCTGCGCGACCTGCCACAACCGCGGCACGCATGCGCTCTGGAACGCAAGCCAGCACGAGCAGCGCAACGTCGGGTGTGCAACGTGCCACAGCGTTCACAACTGGAAGGGTGAGAAGCAGCTCAAAGCCGCGACGCAGCCGGAGCTGTGCGCCACATGCCACCGCAACGTGGTGAACAGGCTGTATCGCTTCAATCACATGCCCGCGCGCGAGGGGAAGATCTCGTGCTCGTCCTGCCACAACCCGCACGGCTCGGCGAACGTCAAGCTGCTCAAGGCAGGAACAACCGTCGATGAAGCCTGCACGAGCTGTCACCACGAGAAGCGAGGTCCGTATCTGTGGGAGCACGCGCCGGTCGCGAATGCCTGCGTCACGTGCCACGATCCCCATGGGTCGAACAACGAGCGCATGCTCGTTGCGAAAGTTCCATTCCTCTGCCAGCGCTGTCACGTCACCTCGCGGCATCCTCCGACCGTCTACGACGCGTTTGCACTGAAGAACTCGGCCAGTGCGAACAGGCTGGCGAGCATGGGGTGCGTGAATTGTCACGTGCAGATCCACGGCTCGAATTCGCCGTCCGGCAAGTACTTCCATCGGTAGAGGAGGATTGCGATGCGCAACAGACTGATGCTGATCGGTGTGGCGCTGTTGCTGGCCTCCCCCGGACTGGCCTCAGCACAGCAAAAACCCGCGACACCGGCGCCGGCGGCCGCGCCGGCGTCCTGGACAGGATCGATTGATTTCGGCGCCAGGGGATCGTCGACCGACGGCGACGAGGCTCGCTACGAACGGTTTCGCGATTTGCGCAGCGGCGCCTTCTCGAACATTTCCCTGCGCAAGGAAACATCACAGTATCGCTTCGACGTGAAGCTGCAGGGCGTGGGCTATCGCGATCAGCGATACACCGCGAACTACGACCAGAACGGCAAGGTGAAGGTCGCGTTCCTGTGGGACTCGACGCCGTTCAACTACAGCTACAACTCGTCGACGCCGTGGGTCGAACAGTCAGCCGGCGTTTTCACGCTGGATCCGGCCACGCGGCTGCTCATCCAGAACGGCACACCGGGTGTTCTGGCGGTTCCGCAGAATGCGACGCAGCTCGCGACGGCCTCCGTGTACCGCGGCTTTGCGAGACCATTCGGCATTCAGGCGCGCCGTGACGTCGTCGGGTTGACGGCGTCGATTGCGGCCACGAAGGATCTGACGTTCAACGCGTTATTGAATTCGACGCGGAAGACCGGGCACGAGCCGAAAGGCGCCGGCACGGCATTCAGCTACGCGAATCAGTTGCCATGGCCGCTCGACAATCGGTCGAACGATTTCTCGGCTGCGGCGGAATGGACCAAGCCAGAGGGGATGCTTCGTGTCGCGTGGGATGGCTCGTGGTTTAACAACGACATCCACGAAATCCTGTTCGACAACGCCGTAAGGGCGACTGATACGAGCCCGTATGATGCCAGTGGCTACAGCAACGGCCGCGGCGCGGCCACGAGCCGCATTGCGGCGCCGCCGAGCAACAGCCTGAATACCGTCAGTGCGGTCGGGCTCTACAAGATGCAGCCGCGCACCTCGGTGAACGGCCAACTTTCGCTGACGAGCATGAGGCAGAACGACGACCTGATCCCCTGGACGAGCAACCAGGTTATCAGTAGTTCGGGCGTATTCGCGAGTTTCCCAGGCCTCGCAAGGCTTCCAAGGAGCACCGCTGAAGCGAAGGTGCGCGGAATGGATGCGATGCTCAACTTTAGCTCGCGCCCCACGCGCTATTTCGGTCTGTCGATGCGCTACCGGTTTAACGATCACCGCAACCTCACGCCGATCTTCGACGCCGTCGAGTACGTACGGATGGATGCGGTGCCCGAGGAAACCGGTGGCGAAACGGAGCATTACAACATCAGACAGAACACCTTCGACGTCAACGGATTGTTCACGCTGCGGCCGACGACATCCGTGCGTGTTGGATACACGCTGGACGACTTCAAGCGAACGGGACGTGCCTTCAGCGACTCGACTGACTATACGTTTCGCACGACGCTCGACCAGCTGACAGGTCAGTACGTCACCCTTCGCGTGATCTACGAGCACACGGCTCGCATCGGCACCGGCTTCTCCGAGCAGGTTGTGGAGGAGGGCGGGTTCCAGCCAGGGTTGCGGACCTACGATGAGGCGGATCGCACGCGCAACCGCGGCTGGCTGGTTCTCAACGTCATACCGGCCTCGATAGTCGATTTCACATTCTCACTCGCCGCAGGCAAGGACCGGTACCATGGGCCAGGTCACGAGTTCGGCCTGCTGGACAACAGCAATGCGGTGTACAACTTCGGCGTCAACGTGATTCCGACGAACAAGGTGCATTTCGGAGCCAACTACGGACGCGATTCGTACAAGACGAACCAGTCGGCGCGCAACGCGAGTCCTCCGGGTACCGACTACGGCACCTGGTTCGATCCGAATCGCACGTGGTTCCTCAACAACGATGAGAAAGTCAACAACCTGAACGTCTATCTCGATGTGCTCAATATCGTCGAGAAAGCGGACATTCGAATCGGCTACGACTACAGCGATTCAGACAACTCGTACATTCACAGCGGGCCGAGGATCCAGGAGCTGTCGACGAACAGGGCGCTGTCGGGCGCGGAGGCGATCGTGGACCCGTTCAATCCGGTGACCGGGCAGCCGTTCACGATCCCATCGCCGTGCGGGGTGGGGCTCAGTTCGTGTTTCGAGGCGCTGCCGAAGATCACGAACAACTGGCATCGCTTGACGGCGGATTTCACGTACAAGTTCGCGCCAAGAGTCGGTCTCCGACTTGGCTACTGGTACGAGAAGTTCGATATCACCGACTACGCAACGATCGATCTGCCCGGTCAGGCGGGAACGCCGCGCATCGATTATCTCGGCTTGCTGTACACGGGATACGGGAATCGCCCGTACACCGGAAGCACGGGGTTCGTCCGGATTCTGTATTCTTTCTGATTTGAAGATCTGCAGTCGTTAGTCGTTAGTCGCGAGTCGTTGGTCAATCGTCTCGTCGTCTACTTGTTCGCGCTCGGCAGGAAGCGGGACTCGCGACTCGATTTGAAGTCGGCAACGAGGAGCACGATGTGCGATACACAACGGAGCTGGTTGCCGGGCGTACGGTTTTGAGAGGAATGTCTTTCGTGAACTCGGTGAAGTCCCTGAGACATTCCTGGAGCGACAACTGTTCTCCGATTGCCTGGTCGCTGAGGATCGGCAG